>JAVXRV010000130.1:0-368 GCA_036643515.1 Ruthenibacterium sp. | reverse complement strand
CTGCGGCTTCATCTTTGAATTGATGGACGACCTCATTCGTGTGGCCGGCATTTACGAAAAGCATTCAAACGATGATCAAATTGCACCATTCCCCTATTGGGTGGAACAATACGGCGACCGTATCGGCAACTTTGGCGGCATTGACACGGACGCAGTCTGCACACTGAACAAAGCCGAAATGTTTGAGTATATTAAAGATGTTGTCGAAAAATCAATCGGGCACGGCGGGTTTGCATTCGGTTCCGGCAACTCTATTCCGGATTATGTGCCGGCTTCCGGCTTTCTTGCTATGAATGAAGCCGTACGTACACTGCGCGGAGATTTTAAATAGGTTTCCGTGAAAAAACAATTAGCAGCATTTGCTGTTA
>JAVXRV010000129.1:4611-4927 GCA_036643515.1 Ruthenibacterium sp. | reverse complement strand
AGGAATGAACCACATGCAGGAATCCATTTTTGATTTACATGCGCCGTTTAAGCCCACCGGCGACCAACCGGATGCGATTCGGCTGCTCACCGAGGGGCTTATGCGAGGCGATAAAGCACAAACATTGCTCGGCGTCACCGGCAGCGGCAAAACATTCACCATGGCGAATGTCATTGCAAACGTCAATCGTCCGACACTCGTTTTGGCGCATAATAAAACACTCGCGGCACAGCTCTGTACAGAGCTGAAATCCTTCTTCCCACAGAATGCGGTCGAATATTTTGTTTCTTATTACGACTATTATCAGCCGGAGGCG
>JAVXRV010000129.1:0-4601 GCA_036643515.1 Ruthenibacterium sp. | reverse complement strand
CCGTCCACCGACACCTATATTGAAAAAGACAGTGCCATCAACGAGGAAATCGACCGTTTGCGCCACTCGGCCACGGCGGCGCTGTCTGAGCGGCGCGACGTCATTATTGTGGCGAGCGTGTCGTGCATTTATTCGCTCGGCGACCCGATTGACTACCGCAGCATGGTCATCAGCCTGCGTCAGGGCATGCAAATGAGCCGCGATGACTTGTGCCGCCGTCTTGTAAAACTGCAATATGAACGCAATGACGTCAATTTTGTGCGCAATAAATTTCGCGTGCGCGGCGATATCATCGAAATCAATCTTGCCTATTATAATGATGTGGCAATTCGTGTGGAATTTTTCGGTGACGAAATCGACCGCATCAGCGAAGTGTTTCCCTTGACGGGGGAACGGCGCAACACGATTCGCCATGTCGCGATTTTTCCGGCCAGCCATTATCTTGTGTCGGAAGATAAAAAAGAGGCCGGTTTGCGCAAAATTGCCACGGAAATGGATGATCAGGTGCGGCTTTTTCACGAGCAAGGCAAGCTGATTGAGGCGCAACGCATTGCCCAACGCACCAATTACGACATTGAAATGTTGCAGGAAGTGGGCGTGTGCAAGGGCATTGAAAACTACTCTGCCGTGCTTTCCGGCCGTGCGGCAGGTTCTACACCGACCACACTGCTCGATTATTTTCCAGAGGATTGGCTGCTGTTTGTGGACGAAAGCCATGTGATGCTGCCGCAGCTGCGCGCCATGTATGGCGGCGACCGCGCGCGCAAACAAAATCTTGTGGACTTCGGGTTTCGTCTGCCGTCCGCATTTGACAACCGCCCATTGCGCTTTGATGAATTTGAAAAGCATCTGAATCAAGTGGTTTTTGTTTCGGCAACCCCGTCACCATTTGAGCGCGAACTTTCACAGCAAGTTGTAGAACAGGTGATTCGCCCGACCGGCTTGCTTGACCCTGTGGTGATTGTGAAGCCGGTGGAGGGACAGATTGAAGATTTGCTCGGTGAAATCAATCTGCGTGCCGCACGCAACGAACGCGTTTTGGTGACGACGCTCACCAAAAAAATGGCGGAGGATTTGACCGACTTTTTATCTGAAAACGGCGTAAAAGTGAAATATCTGCATCATGAAGTGGAAACATTTGAGCGCGTGGAATTGATGCGTGATTTGCGACAGGGAACCATCGACGTGCTCGTGGGCATCAACTTGTTGCGCGAGGGACTGGATTTGCCGGAGGTGTCGCTTGTGGCAATCCTCGACGCTGACCGCGAAGGCTTTTTGCGCAGCGAAACAAGCCTTGTGCAAACGATAGGTCGTGCCGCGCGCAATGCGGAGGGTATCGTGATTATGTATGCCGACACGGTGACACCCTCCATGGAGCGTGCGCTGTTTGAAACCGAGCGTCGCCGCGGCATTCAGCGTGCTTACAACGAGGCAAACGGCATCACGCCGACCACGATTGTCAAGGATTTATACAGCAGCAATGTGCTTGAAATTTCAAGCAAAGACGAAAAAGACAAGCCCATCAGCCGCATGAGCCATGTGGAAATAGAACGAAAAATCACACAGTTGACGCGCGAAATGAAAGAAGCGGCCAAAATTTTGGAATTTGAACACGCCGCATTTTTGCGCGACCGCATTGAAAAACTGCGCAAGCAATCAGAAAGGAAAACCAAACTTTGAGTATCGACAAAATTGTCATCAAGGGCGCACGCGAACACAATCTGAAAAATATCGACATCACACTGCCGCGCGACAAGCTGATTGTCATGACCGGCCTTTCCGGCAGCGGCAAATCGTCGCTTGCATTTGACACCATTTATGCCGACGGACAGCGTCGCTATGTGGAGAGCCTTTCAAGCTACGCACGCCAGTTTTTAGGCCAGATGGAAAAGCCGGATGTCGATGACATTCAAGGTCTTTCGCCCGCCATCTCCATCGATCAAAAAACCACAAGTCGCAACCCGCGCTCCACCGTGGGCACAGTGACCGAAATTTACGATTATCTGCGCCTCATGTATGCGCGCATCGGCATTCCGCATTGTCCGGTATGCGGCCGCGCCATCACACAGCAAACGGTTGACCAGATGGTGGATGAAATTCAAAAACTGCCGGAGGGCACGCGCTTTCAAGTGCTTGCACCCGTCGTGCGCGGGCGCAAAGGCACACAGCAAAAAGAACTTGACGCAGCACGGCGCGGCGGTTTTGCACGCGTGCGCATCGACGGCAATCTTTATGATTTGGACGAAAATATTGAGCTTGAAAAAAACAAAAAGCACAATGTAGACGTGATTGTCGACCGTCTTGTGATGAGCGACGACGTGCGCGGCCGTCTTGCAGATTCCATCGAAACCGCCGTCGCACTGACGGGCGGCCTCATTACCATCGACGTGATTGACGGCGAAGAATTGCATTTCAGCCAAAGTTACGCCTGTCCCGAACACGGCGTCAGCATCGAAGAACTTGCGCCACGTATGTTTTCGTTCAACAATCCGTTTGGTGCGTGCGAAACCTGTACCGGCCTTGGCACTTTCATGAAAGTTGACCCCGAACTTGTCATTCCCAACAAAAACCTCTCCATTCGCGAGGGCGCAATTAAGGCGAGCGGCTGGTATTATGCCGAGGGTTCCATCAGCGAAATGTATTTCAAAGGCCTTGGCAAAAAATACGGTTTTACGCTCGATACCAAAGTAAAAGAAATTTCCGCAGAGGGTTTGAATGCCATTCTATATGGCACAAAAGGCGAAAAACTGCAAATGACGCGCGAAACAGACCGCGGTTATGGTGAATACAGCACCGATTTTGAGGGCATTCTCACAAATCTTGAACGACGCTTTCGCGAAACAAATTCCGAGTGGATGAAAGAAGAAATTCAAAACACGATGACCGGTGTGGAATGTCCCGATTGCCACGGCGACCGGCTGAAACCGACCAGTCTTGCCGTGACGGTGGGCGATATCAACATCAGCAAATTCACGCAGCTCAGTGTGCGCGAAGAACTGGAATTTTTAAATCAATTGCAGCTCACGGAACGCGAACACATGATTGCGGACGGCATTTTAAAAGAAATTCGCGAACGGCTCGGCTTTTTGCAGAGCGTCGGCCTTGATTATCTCACACTCGCGCGCAGTGCGGCCACGTTGTCGGGCGGCGAAAGCCAGCGCATTCGCCTTGCAACGCAAATTGGCAGTGCGCTGACCGGTGTACTCTATGTGCTTGACGAGCCGAGCATCGGCCTGCACCAACGCGACAATGCCAAACTGATTGCCACATTAAAACGCTTGCGCGACCTTGGCAACACGCTTATCGTGGTGGAACATGACGAGGAAACCATGCGTGCGGCTGACTGGGTTGTCGACATCGGGCCGGGCGCAGGCATTCACGGCGGCGAAGTCATCGCCGAGGGCACGATTGAAGATATCTGCGCCGCACCGCGCAGCATCACAGGCCAGTATTTGAGCGGTAAAAAATCCATCAAAGTGCCGGAAAAACGTCGCAAAAGCAATGGTCATTGCATCGAAATCATCGGTGCCACGCAGAACAATCTGCAAAATATCAACGTGAAAATCCCGCTTGGCGTCATGACCTGCGTCACTGGCATTTCTGGTAGCGGCAAATCGTCGCTCATCAACGAAATTTTATACAAACGTCTGTGCGCCGATTTAAACGGCGCGCGCATCAAACCGGGCGCACACAAAGAAATGCGCGGGCTTGAGTGGGTGGATAAAGTGATTGGCATTGACCAGTCGCCCATCGGTCGTACACCACGCTCGAATCCGGCCACCTATACGGGTGTGTTCACCGATATTCGCAACGTGTTTGCGCAAACGCAAATGGCAAAAATGCACGGCTATGGGCCGGGCCGCTTCAGCTTTAATGTCAAGGGCGGCCGGTGCGAAGCTTGTGAGGGCGACGGCATCATCAAAATAGAGATGCATTTTTTGCCGGACATTTATGTGCCGTGCGAAGTGTGCAAAGGTGCACGCTATAACCGCGAAACATTGGAAGTGAAGTACAAAGACAAAAGCATCACCGATGTACTCAACATGACCGTGGAAGAAGCCTGTACGTTTTTCGAGAATATTCCGCGCATTTACCGCAAAATTAAAACGCTTGTCGATGTGGGGCTCGGCTACATTAAAATGGGGCAGAGCGCCACCACACTTTCGGGCGGTGAAGCACAGCGCGTGAAATTGGCGCTTGAACTTGCCAAGCGCGAAACAGGGCAAACGGTGTATATTCTTGATGAACCGACGACCGGCCTGCATGTGGCAGACGTGCACAAACTTGTGAAAGTGCTCGATAAACTAGTGGAAACCGGCAACACCGTCATTGTCATCGAGCATAATCTCGACGTGATTAAACGCGCGGATTATGTGATTGACCTCGGCCCTGAGGGCGGCAACGCCGGCGGAAAAATCATCGCCGAGGGCACGCCCGAACAAATCGCCGCAAACACCAATTCCATTACCGGCGTTTACCTTGCGCCGCTGCTTGCCAAAAAGAAAAAGTAAGCATTTACCACTCCATACTACAAGATATGGGGTGGTTTTGCTTGTAAAAAAGGATATAAAGTGGTATAATAAAAGAATATATTAGCAAAG
>JAVXRV010000128.1:0-5025 GCA_036643515.1 Ruthenibacterium sp. | reverse complement strand
GCGGCACTTCGCGTGCCCCGAGGGGTATTCTGGGTTCTCTTTTGGTGGCAAAAGAGAACCACGGCGTAGCCATTCGTTTTCGCGCCGTATGGCGCGTGTTGCGAAAGCACAAAGATAATGTGCGCACACAAAATGCGCAAGCACAAAGCAGTTGCGAAGCACAAAAATCCCATAAAACACACAAAAAATCACGCCCCATGCAACCTATATAAAAGGAGAAAAACTATGGAACATTTGAACTTGGCGGCAGAGCTTGCCATCAACACCTATCCCGGTCGCGGCATTGTCATTGGCCGTTCGCAGGACGGCAAAAACGCCGTCATCGCCTATTTCATCATGGGGCGCAGTGCCAACAGCCGCAACCGCGTGTTTACCGCAAAAGACGGCGGCATCATCACCGAGGCGGCCGATGCGGCGAAACTGGAAGACCCATCGCTCATTATTTATGCGCCGGTGCGTGTTTTTGAAAACAAAACCATTGTGACAAACGGCGACCAAACCGACACGATTTACGATTTTTTCTCCGATGGAAAAGGCTTTGCCAAAGCGCTGCGCACGCGTGAATTTGAGCCGGACGCGCCCAACTTCACACCGCGCATTTCGGGCGTTGTCAAGGTGGAAAACGGCGCTCTTACGTATAAACTTTCCATTCTCAAATCCGACGGCGGCAACGGCGATTCCTGCGAGCGCTTTTTCTTCGATTACGCACAGCCTGTTGCGGGCGAAGGGCGGTTCATCCATACTTACCGCTGCGACGGCAACCCGATTCCGAGTTTTGTGGGCGAACCGGAGCGCGTGTGCATGGAGGGCGACATCGACACCTTTACAAAAACGGTGTGGAACAGCCTCAATGCCGACAATAAAGTGTCGCTTTTTGTGCGATATATCGACTTAAAAACAAACAAACCGACCGACCGAATCATCAACCAATACAAAAAAGTATAGGATAAGGAGATTTCGCGATGAAAGAACTGGAACTGAAATACGGCTGTAATCCCAACCAAAAACCGGCCAAAATCATGATGCAAAACGGCGAATTGCCGCTTGCGGTTTTGAACGGCAAACCGGGATTTATCAACTTTTTGGACGCGCTCAATGCGTGGCAGCTTGTCAAAGAAGCGAAAGAAGCCACCGGCATTTGCGCCGCCGCTTCGTTTAAGCACGTCAGCCCCGCCGGTGCGGCACTTGGGCTTCCGCTCGATGATACGCTTAAAAAAATGTATTTTGTCGAAGATATCGAACTTTCACCGCTTGCCTGTGCTTACGCACGCGCACGCGGTGCGGATCGGATGTCCAGTTTTGGCGATTGGATTGCCCTCTCGGACGTGTGCGACGCGTCCACCGCAAAAGTCATTCAGCACGAAGTTTCCGACGGCGTGATTGCACCCGGCTACACCGACGACGCGCTCGCCATTCTCAAAACAAAACGCAAGGGCGGCTACAATATTGTGCAGATTGACCCTGCCTACAAGCCGGCGCCGATTGAACACAAAGACGTGTACGGCATCACGTTTGAGCAGGGACGAAACGAACTCAAATTCGGCCCTGAAACCTTTGAAAACATCGTAACAGCGAATAAAAATCTCACAGAAATGCAAAAACGAGATTTAACTCTTTGTTTAATTACACTTAAATATACACAATCGAACTCGGTTTGCTATGCGAAAGACGGCCAGATTATCGGTGTCGGCGCCGGACAGCAAAGCCGCATTCACTGCACGCGACTTGCAGGCAACAAGGCAGATATTTGGCAGTTGCGCCATCATCCGAAAGTGCTCGGCCTGCCGTTCCGCGCGGATATTACCCGTCCAAACCGCGACAATGCGATAGATATTTATATTTCCGACGAATTTGAGGACGTGCTCGGCGATGCCGTTTGGGCGGAAACATTCACTGAAAAACCCGCGCCGCTCACCGCCGCCGAGAAAAAAGAATGGCTTGCCGACGTGACCGGTGTCTGCCTCGGCAGCGACGCATTCTTCCCGTTTGGCGACAATATCGAGCGCGCGCGCCGCAGCGGCGTGGTGGCCATTGTCGAGCCGGGCGGCTCGATTCGCGACGACCAAGTCATCGACACCTGCAACAAATACAACATCGCAATGGCATTTAACGGCATTCGTCTGTTCCATCATTGATTTTTCAAATTGATACAAATAGGAGATTTTAGCCATGAAAATACTCGTTGTAGGCAGCGGCGGCCGTGAACACGCCCTTCTGCGCAAGCTCAAAGAAAGCCCGCAAAAGCCTGTTTTGTTCGCCGCGCCGGGCAACGGCGGCATCGCGGCAGACGCAACATGCGTTTCCATCGCGGCAAACGATGTGGAAAATATGGTGGCGTTCGCCGTGCAAGAAAAAATGGACTATGTTGTGGTAGCGCCGGACGACCCGCTTGTGCTCGGCATGGTGGACGCGCTTGCGGCGCAGGGCATTCCCGCGTTCGGCCCAGACAAAGCCGCCGCCATTTTAGAGGGCAGCAAAGTTTTCAGCAAAAATCTCATGAAAAAATACGGCATTCCCACCGCGCAGTACGAAACATTCGACTGCGTGGAAAAAGCCGTGCGCTTTTTGAAAGTCAACAACACCTATCCCGTCGTCATCAAGGCAGACGGCCTTGCGCTCGGCAAAGGCGTGCTGATTTGTGAGGACGAATGCGCGGCGCTCACGGCGGTGAAATCCATTCTCGCCGACAAAAAATTCGGCGCGTCCGGCAATCGCATTGTCGTGGAAGAATTTTTGACAGGCCCCGAAGTTTCGGTGCTCAGTTTTACCGACGGAAAAACCGTGGTGCCGATGATTTCAAGCATGGATCACAAGCGTGCGGGCGATGGCGACACCGGCCTCAACACGGGCGGCATGGGCACCATTGCGCCAAATCCGTATTATACAAAAGAAATCGCCGCCGTGTGTATGGAAACGATTTTCAAGCCGACAATCGCCGCCATGAACGCCGAGCATCGCAGTTTCAAGGGCTGCCTTTATTTCGGCCTCATTCTCACGGCGCAAGGCCCGAAAGTGATTGAATACAACTGCCGCTTCGGCGATCCGGAAACGCAGGTGGTGCTGCCGCTGCTTGAAAGCGACTTGCTCGCCATCATGCAGGCGTGCACAAACGGCATGCTCACGCCGGAAATGGTGCGATTCAGCGACAAAAGTGCGGCGTGCGTGGTGCTCGCGTCCGGCGGATATCCGCAGAGTTACGAAACAGGCAAACCCATCACCGGCCTCACAAACGGCCAAATCCCCGCAAGCGGCGTGATGGTGTATCACGCGGGCACAAGGCTTGACGGCGATGTGCTCGTCACAAGCGGCGGGCGCGTTTTGGGCGTTACATCGGTAGAAGATGACCTTTTGTCGGCCATCAAATCCGCCTATGCCGCCGCCGAAAATATTGCCTTTGTCGGTGTGCACAAGCGCACCGACATCGGCCAAAAAGCCTTGCAAGCCAAGGCGTAAAGGGAGAAATCACGATGGTACATCGCATTTATGTTGAAAAAAAAGCCGCTTATGCGGTGGAGGCAAAAAGTGTTTTGCACGAAATTCGCCATCTGTTGCGCATTAAAAGCGTGACAGGTCTGCGCCTTTTGAACCGTTATGACGTCGAGGGCATCTCGCCGGAATTGTTTGCGCAATGCATTCAAACGGTGTTCAGCGAGCCGCAAATTGATGACACGTTCACGGAATTGCCCGCGGGCGATGCGGTGATTGCCACCGAATATCTGCCCGGCCAGTTTGACCAACGCGCCGCGTCGGCCAGCGAGTGCATCGGCCTCATCAGCCAAGGCGAGCGTCCGGCGGTTGCGTCCGCACGCGTTTATTTGCTCGCCGGCACGCCCACGGCAGACGAGCTTGCCAAAATCGAGGCATATCTCATCAATCCGGTCGAAGCCTGCCGCGCAAGCCTCGACGCAAAAGACACGCTCAAGGCCAATTATGCCATTCCCACCACGGTGGAAACACTTGCCGATTTTACAAAACTGGACGCACAAGGCCTTGCTGATTTTGTAAAAAATTACGGTCTTGCGATGGATAATGACGATATCGCGTTTTGCCAAACCTATTTTAAAGACGAAAACCGTGCCCCAACCATCACCGAAATTCGCATGATAGACACCTATTGGTCTGACCACTGCCGTCACACCACGTTCGGCACGATTTTAGACGAAATCAACATCGACAGTGACGTCGTGAAAAAAGCGTATGAACGCTATTTATCGCTGCGCGAAACCGTGCACGCGGGCAAAAACAAACCCATGTGCCTCATGGATTTAGGCACCATCGGCGGCAAATATCTCAAAAAGACCGGTGTGCTGAAAAATCTTGATGAATCGGAAGAAATCAACGCGTGCAGCGTGAAAATCACCGTCGATAACAACGGCAAAAACGAGGATTGGCTGCTGCTGTTTAAAAACGAAACGCACAATCATCCCACCGAAATTGAGCCGTTCGGCGGCGCGGCAACGTGCATCGGCGGCGCAATTCGCGACCCGCTCGCAAACCGCGGCTATGTGTATCAAGCGATGCGCGTCACAGGCGGGGGCGACCCGCTTGTGCCGGTGGAAAACACCTTAAAAGGCAAGCTGCCGCAGCGCAAACTCGTGCAAACCGCGGCGGCGGGCTATTCGAGCTACGGCAACCAAATCGGCCTTGCCACCGGCATGGTGGATGAATTATACCACCCCGGCTACGTGGCAAAGCGCATGGAAATTGGCGCGGTTGTCGGCGCAGTGCCCGAAGAAAACGTGCGCCGCGAAGAACCGCAGGCGGGTGATGTGGTGATTTTGCTTGGCGGCAAAACCGGCCGCGACGGCTGCGGCGGCGCAACCGGCTCCTCCAAAGCACATAAACAAGAAAGCCTTGCCACCTGCGGCGCAGAAGTGCAAAAAGGCAATGCGCCGGTGGAGCGCAAATTACAGCGCCTGTTCCGCAATAAAGCGGCAACACTGCTGATTAAACGCTGCAACGATTTCGGCGCGGGCGGTGTGTCTGTCGCCATTGGTGAACTCGCCGACGGCCTTGTGATTGACC
>JAVXRV010000127.1:0-5084 GCA_036643515.1 Ruthenibacterium sp. | reverse complement strand
CCGGTGCGCTCAAAGTGACCAATTTGCACGATTTGTCGGCACATGCTGCCGGCGTGGCGGCGCAGCTTAAAGCAACGCAAAAAGAACTCGAAGAATTGAAACTGCAAGTGGCGGGTTCTAAAGTTGAGGGTCTGTTCAAAAACGCAACAGAAATTGACGGCGTAAAGGTTTTGACGCTGTATCTGATAGGCACGACGCCGGACGCGCTGCGTGCACTGTGCGAAAAAGCACGCGATAAATTCCCAAATTCACTATCGGCAATCATTGGCGAAGCGGACGGAAAATCGACGCTGATGGTGGCGCTTGGTAAAAATGTACAGGCGAAAGGCCTTGTGGCCGGAAAACTCGTCAAAGAAATTGCGGCCATTGCCGGCGGCACAGGCGGCGGCAAACCGGACTTTGCCACGGCGGGCATCAAAGATACCTCCAAAATTGATGAAGCATTACAAGCTGTGCCGGGGATTGTATCCGCTGCACTCGGCAAGTAAAGGAGAACGATATGGACTGTCTGTTCTGTAAAATGGCGGCAGGGGAAATCCCTACAAACAAAGTGTACGAGGACGATACCGTGCTTGCGTTTTATGATATTGACCCGCAGGCGCCGGTGCACTTTCTCGTGATTCCAAAACGGCACATTGCGTCGCCCGCGTGTATTACCGAGCAAGATGCCGCGTTGATTGGACATATGTATGCCGTAATTGCGCAGCTTGCAAAAGAACTGAAGCTTGAAAACGGATATCGCGTCGTGAGCAATTGCGGCAAAGACGGCGGACAAAGCGTACCGCATTTGCATTTTCATGTGCTCGCAAAACGCAGTTTGAAGTGGCCTCCGGGCTGATATGATACAACAATCAACACACAAAGAGAAGGAGTTTTATGATGTGTAAAACATATTCTATCACCGTGGCCGGTGTCACACGCGATTTGCCACTCTGCCCGCTTAACAATAAAATTGACATTGCTGCGTTTATTATGTTCAGCGATGTGGAATTGACCATCGCCTGTGCAACCGCCTTGCTTGCCAAAGTGCCGGCGTTTGACCTCATTGTCACGGCAGAGGCGAAGGGCATTCCGCTTGCCTATGAAATGGCACGACAGAGCGGTAAAAATTATATTCCCGCGCGCAAAGCCGTCAAATTGTATATGGAAAAACCGGTGGTGGTGGAGGATAAATCCATCACAACCGCAGCGGCGCAGCGCCTTGTGATTGACCAAAAAGATTTGGACGCCATGGACGGCAAGCGCGTGCTCATCGTCGATGATGTCATCAGCACCGGCGGCAGTTTGCATGCGCTGGAAATGCTTGTGGAAAAAAGCAAGGGCACAATTGTCGGCAGAGCTGCGGCGCTCGCCGAAGGTGACGCCTCCGAGCGTACGGACATTATCTTTTTAGAACCATTGCCGCTGTTTTTTAAGTAAATCAAGATGAAAAGGCCGCTCGCCATTGTTGGGTTTGTTTATTTGCTCACACAGCTACTGGCGGCCTTTGTGCCGCCGCTTGCGTGTTTGCTGCCGGCGGTATTTTTTATGGGATGTTTTGCGTGGCTTTTGTACAAAAAGTCAAAATGGGCAAGGCATTGTTTTGTGCTGTCAATCACAATCATGATGGCCGTTTGCTTGCGTGCGGGATATGAGCACTTTGTCATTGCACCAATGTCGCAATATCATCACACCGTGCATGCTGTCAGCGGCACAGTGCAGTCGGTGCGAAACAGTTATATCGATGGCAAAGTGAATGCCGTGGTGCGCGTGCGCAGCATGGATGGACGCGAGCGGTTTCCGTCGTTTTCGGCATCGGCCTATTTGCTGCCGGAATGTACGGTTGGCAGTGAGGTGGATTTTACTGCAGAGATAGATACAGTGGAACATGACAGCGACCGATTTTACAGCTATACAAAACAAATTTTCGTTACACTATCCGATGTGACTGATTTCACCTTGCATGGCAGGCGGCAAACGCTGCCGTATCAAATGCGCTATTTGCAGGAAAAAAGCAGTGCGAAAATTCGCAGTGTGTTGCCGCGTGAATATGGTGCAGTGACGTGTGCTATGGTTTTAGGTGACAAAAGCATGTTGACCTCTCGCATAAAAGACGATTTTAAACATGCGGGCATTGTACATATTTTGGTGGTATCGGGGTTGCATCTCAGTGTGTTTTCGGGCGGCATTTATGCGGCGCTGCGCAGATTCGGCACAAAATTTGCCGCTCTTTGCGCCTGTGTCGGCGTACTTTGCTTTATGATGTTTGCCGGTTTCACCCCATCCATTGTGCGTGCGGGTGTTGCCACGCTTCTTGTATATGGCGGCAGAATTTGCAATCGGCAAAGTGATGCGCTCACGTCGCTCGGTGCAGCGGCACTGCTGCTTTGCCTGCTGAATCCATATGCCGCCGTCGATATCGGTTTGCTGCTTTCGTTCAGCGCAACGCTTGCGGTTTTGAGCGTGAGCGACTGGCACAATGCATATGATGCGCAGCATCCCGAGCCGTCATTTTGGCCATGGATTCGAAGCCGTGCGCTGTTTTTCTTTGCAATACCGCTTGCAACAACGATTGCTACCTTGCCGGTTTTAATGGCAATCGGGGAAGGGGTGTCGCTGCTTTCGGTGCTGTGCAACTGTGTGGCGGTGCCGCTTTTGCCTCTTGTTTTACTGTTTGGATTTCTCATCGTTCTCTGTGCGGATATTGCCGTTCTTTCGCCGCTTTTTCAGTTGAGTGGCCTTGTCTGCGGCCTTTGCGTCAAGCTATTTATTAGCATCAGCAGCTGGGCGGCCGGCATTCCTGGCGCGTTTGTGTACATATCGGGCATTGTGCCGCTTTTATGGTTGCTTCTTTGTGCGGCGCTCTTTTTCTATGGGCGAGTGTGCGGCATGCCGCCGCGAAAAAACAGCATGTATTGCAGCTTGTTTTTTCTGCTTTGCGTCGGTATCTATTGCGCGTTTGATGCGCATGTCGTGCGCATTACCCTTGTGGGCGAAAGCGAAAATCCGGCGGTGGTTGTGACACAGAACTTGAAAACGGCAGTTGTTTTTCGCGGAAATGTTGCGCAAGCCGAAGCAGTGCGGGAATACTTGCTGTTTCGCAATCGTTATAAAGTGGATTTGTGGGTGGATTTGCGGCGCGGCGCGTCGGCGGAATATCCGTTGCCGACATTTCCGGCAGACAAAATCATTTTTGCGCAGCGGGATTTATTGCATCATCGTGTTTTACGTCCGTTTCAAGATGTCATTCTAACGTTGTATCATCAAAATAAAGGCAACGCCGCGATGATTGATGTGAAAGACTACACCTTTTGTTTGGCGGACGGCACGATGGATTTTGACAATCGGCAGGGAATTGAAATTTATCTTGCCGGAAAGGAAAAACCGCAGAATTTACAATGTGACATTTTGCTTTTGCCGCGCGCAAACACGTGGGAACAGCAGATTGACGCCAAAAAATATCTCGCCGGAAACACATCACAGCTACTGATACGCGGCGGAAAATCGGTAAAATTGCAAGGAGTAACACATGACTTTGAATGAAATTTCTCTCAAAAAAGCACTCAAAACATCGGGCGAGCACAATGTGTTTTATTATTTTTCAACGGAAGAATATTTGGTGCGCAACTACGCGCGGCAAACGATGGCGATGCTTTGCAACGCGGAAGATGCCGAAACCACACGCGTGGAAGGGCCGGCACCGTCCATTTCCGAAATTGTCGCCGCCGCGGGCACCATTTCCATGTTTGGCACAAAACGCATTGTGGAAATTCAAAACATGGAGCCGTCTGCAATGATAGATGCCGATGTTGCGGCACTGTGCGATTTGTGCGACAGTCTTGAAAATGCCGTGCTGGTGATGACGACTGTTTTCAAAGACGACAAGGCGAAAATCACTAAAAAAGCAAAAGCGTTGATTGCCGCGGCGGATAAAAACGGCATTGTGGCAGAGCTGAGCAAACCGCAAGCGCAAAGCGTGAAAACATTTGCGGTTGAAACTGCGGCGGCACTCGGCGCAACCCTTTCTCCGGCGGGGGCGACGGCGCTGATTGAGCGTTGCGGCATGGATTATTTTTTGCTTGAAAATGAGATTGCAAAGCTTGCGGCTGCCTGCGATTATGGCGAAATTACGCCGCAGTGGATTGCAAAACTCGGCACACAGAATATTGAGGCAGATGTGTTTGAAATGGTGCGTTTCGTCACGGCAAAACAGCCGGCACGCGCACTTGAAAAACTGCGTCAACTGCTTGATTTGCAAAATGAGCCGATTGCCATTGCGGCAGCGCTTGCCGGCTCGTTTGTGGATATGTATCGTGTGAAATGCGGCAGTGCCGCAAAGCGCAACTACACGGCGGTATTCAAAGATTTTTCGTATCGCGGCAGCGATTATCGGCTCAAAAAATCGACTGAAACAGCAGCACCGTATACAAAAGAACAGCTTGAAAGCATTTTGCAAATTTTGCTGACGCTGGACACAAAGCTGAAAAGCTCGGCGGCGAGCGGCACCGTATTGCTGCAAACGGCGCTGTGCGAAATTATGGCGATTGGCAGGCGCGCATGATGGCACAAAAACCGCGTATTGAAGAAATCATTGTGGTGGAAGGAAAATATGACGCGGCCAAACTTGCCGATCTTGTGGACGCGCTCATCATCACAACAGGCGGATTTTCGGTGTTTTCTGCCTCCGATACCAAAGATTTAATTTTAGAGCTCGGTGCAAAACGCGGCGTAATTGTCCTCACGGATTCCGATGCCGCCGGCTTTCGCATCCGCAACTACATCAACAAATTTGCACAGAATATCACCGTGAAAAATGCGTATATTCCCGCACTTGCCGGAAAAGAAAAAAGAAAAGCACAACCCTCTAAAGAGGGATTGCTCGGGGTAGAGGGCGTGCGCGGCGAAGTGCTGCTTGCGGCACTTGCACAGGCGGGGGCAAGCAAACGCAAAGTGCGTGACGGCCGCATGATTACGTATGCGGATTTATACGAGCTTGGCCTTTCGGGCACACAAGGCAGTGCACAGTTGCGCCGCACATGGCTGCAAAACATCGGCCTACCGCCGCGCTTATCCAAAAAAGCACTATGCGAAGTGCTCAACAGTTT
>JAVXRV010000126.1:0-5160 GCA_036643515.1 Ruthenibacterium sp. | reverse complement strand
AAACGAACATCTCAAACGCATAAAGTATAAAGCGTAAAAGCGCACCCCGATTTGGTTTTTAAAACCATTTCGGGGCGCGTTTTTGCGACCATAGGTTCTTTTGCACCGCGGCAAGGGCAGAGCCCTTGCCCTACAGTGCGTTTTGTTTTGTGTCAATGTCAATGAGCTCTCGCGCACTGCCCGCTTCTACTAAGGTCAACAAATCGGGATGCGCCGCAATCACGTGCCCACCGCTGACATGGGGCGGCAAGGCGCACAGCTCCGCAAAGGTGGAGCGCGGAAACAGCACCGGATTGCCGCGTTTTCCCTCGAAACTTGCCGCCACAATGCGGGTTTTGTCTTTCAAAAATGCGTTTACAACCGCGGCCACCGTGTCGCGCGTGAGCCATGGCTGATCGCACACCGAAAACAAACACCCCTCGATATTCGGTGTAAGCGCCTCGATGCCTAGGCGAATGGTTGTGGCGATATCATCTGTATCATCGCTGTTTTCCACGATGGATAGCCCGTGCATACTGGCGCTGAGCGCCACGGCCGCATAGGGCGTCACCACCAAAGTTTGTTTAAAAAATTCTGCCGGATGATGGTCAAAAACAAGCTCGCACATCGGCGTGCCGTCCATCGGATAAAGCAGTTTGTTTTCGCCAAAGCGTTTGGCGTGGCCGGATGCCATAAAAATGCAGGCCAGACTGTGGTCGACTCCCATGATATTTCCTCGCTATTTCGCTTTATTTGGTTTATAAGGTGTGTCTTTGAGCGGCAAAGTTGTGCGGAACACACCGTCGTAATGATAATAGGCAAGTTGGGCGGCGGGCGCTGTGGGAATAGAGCAAATTTCGCCGATGCCCTTTGCGCCGGCAGCAAGCTCCGAATGCGGTTTTTCCACCAGAATCGGTGTCACGTCCGGCGCTTGGTTTGCACGAAACAGGCCAAGTGTCGCGAATTTTGCGGTCGGCTTGCCGTTCACAAGCGGAAAATCTTCGGTGAGCGCATAGCCAAGACCCATCAACGCGCCGCCTTCAATTTGTCCCTCGACGCTGAGCGGATTGATGGCGCGGCCGACGTCGTGCGCGGCCAAAATGCGGCACACTTTGCCGTCCTCGCCAAGGTCTACCACGTGCGTGGCATAGCCATAGGCAATGTGGCTGACCGGATGCTCTTTGTCGCTGCCAAGCTTGTCGGTCACGCCCGTATATTCGCCCAAAAACTCTGTGCCGTCAAGCGATTCCAGTGTATCTTTTTCAAGTGCCGCGGCAAGGCTTGCCGCCGCTCTGCGCGTGGCCTCGCCTGTAAACAAGGTCTGACGGCTGGCGGTGGTGTTGCCGGCATTTGGCGCAAGCGCGGTGTCGGGCGCTTGATAATGCACTTTTTCGGGCGGCAGTTTGGTGGTTTCGCAGATGATTTGTGTGATGACCGTACCCATGCCTTGCCCGATGCACGCGGCGCTCGAATACGCATTCACACCGCCGTTTTCAACCACAAGGCGGCAGCGTCCGGTGTCGGGAATGCCCACGCCGAGGCCGCTGTTTTTCATGGCACAGGCAATGCCGGCTTTCGGGTGCGCGTCGCAGTAGTCTTTCACGGCATCAAGCGTTTCCACAAGCGCCGTCGATTCATCGGCAATTTGGCCGTTCGGCAGCGTTTCGCCCGGCCGAATGGCATTGCGATGACGCATTTCCCACGGCGTAATGCCCACTTTTTCAGCGAGCAAATTGAGGTTGCACTCGGTGGCAAAACAGCTTTGCGTCACGCCGAACCCGCGAAATGCACCGCACGGCGGATTGTTGGTATAGTACGCTTTGCCGTCAATTTCGATATCTTGATAATTGTATGGGCCGGCCGCGTGGGTGCACGCGCGCTGCAAAACAGGGCCGCCGAGCGACGCATATGCGCCGGTGTCGGCAAGCAAAGTTGCCTTCATGGCGGTCAAATGCCCGTTTTCGTCACAAGCCGTCGTAAATTCCATGTCAAAGCCGTGACGTTTCGGGTGAATGAGAATGCTTTCCGCACGCGTGAATGCAACTTTGACTGGTTTTTTGCATACAACGGCAAGCACGGCAGCATGATGTTGCACGCTCATGTCCTCTTTGCCGCCAAAACCGCCACCCACCATCATGGCGATGACACGCACTTTTTCTTCGGGCAAACCGGTTGCCATGGCACATTCTTTTTTGGTTTGATAAATGCCTTGGTCGCCGGAATAAATCGTGACGCCGCCCGCATCATCCGGCACGGCAACAGCCGCTTCCGGCTCTAAAAACGCGTGATCGGTCGGCGGGGTGACATAGTGCGTGGTCACGACATATTTTGAACTTTTGATTTTTTCGTCGGCATTTCCACGCACAAGATGCTCATGCGCAAGCAAGTTGCCGTCTGCATGCACAAGTGGCGCGTTTGGTGCCATTGCGTCGGCAATGCTTAAAACCGGCGGCAATTCTTCATATTCCACGGTGACAAGTTTTTTCGCCGCCTCAAGAATTTCCGGTGTTTCAGCGGCAATCAGCGCAATGCCGTCGCCGAGAAAATGCGTTTCTTGCCCGACGCCAATCAGCACATCATAATCGTGTTTGAGATGGCCGACGATTTTCGCGCCCGGCAGTTCGGCGGCCGTCAGCACGCACGCAACGCCCGGCAAGGCTTTTGCGGCCTCGGTGTGAATGGCCGTCACCCGTGCGCGCGGATAGGCACTGCGCACGGCGCTGCCATACAGCATATCGGGCATTTTGATGTCGTCGGCATATTTTGCCGTGCCGAGCGCCTTGCTTTCGGCGTCTACACGATAGAAGTTTTCGCCCACTTTGCCTGTAAATTCCACCGTTGGCACCGCCGCATTTTCGCGCAAAATCTGCGCCGCCAACAAAATGGCGTCGATGATTTTTTTGTAGCCGGTGCAGCGGCAGATATTGTTGCGAATGGCGAGTTTTGCGTCCTCACGTGTGGGATTTGGGTTTGCGTCAATGAGCCCTTTGGCGCTGATGAGCATACCGGGCGTGCAAAAACCGCACTGCACCGCGCCGCAGCTCACAAATGCGTAGGCATACACATTTTTTTCGCGCGGTGTAAAGCCCTCCACGGTCACGATGCTTTTGCCCTCGGCGCGTTCGGTCGTCAGCACACAGCTTTTGGTGGCTTTGCCGTCCACGAGAATCATGCATGTGCCGCATGCGCCCTCAGAGCAGCCGTTTTTCACCGAAGTGAGCCGCAACGTTTCTCTTAAATAGGTAAGGATGCGCTCGTTTTTATCCGTTTGCTGCGCAGCGCCATTGACTGTAAAATGAAACATCATTTGAACCCTCCATTCAATAAAACAATTTAAAAGTACTACTTTTAGTTATTTTACCATTCCGGCAAAACTTTTTCAAGGGATAAACTGTAAAAAATGCAAAAACAATAAAATTATTTAGCTAACATGAAAAATTTTAAGAAAAACCGTTGACAACTGATTTCCATATGATAAACTGTAGTTACAGAGTTCTAAAAAGCACGATGAGGAGCAACACCAAAAGGAGGAGATTTTAGAAAAATGGAAAAAATTAAATGGGTGACCAACAAAATGCCGAAAAGCGACGATGCACAGCTCGGTGTCATGTCGCTTGAAAATGTCAAAAAGGCGCGCAAATTTCACAAAAGCTTTCCGCAGTACAGCGAAACACCGCTGCGCGAGCTGAAAAACATGGCGGCGCATCTTGGCCTTGCAGACATTTTCGTCAAAGACGAAAGCTATCGTTTCGGCCTCAACGCATTCAAGGTGCTTGGCGGCAGTTTCGCGATGGGGCGCTATATTGCAGAGCAGCTTGGGCGCGACGTCGGCGACATCGACTATGCCTATCTCACAAGCGACAAGCTGAAAGAAGAATTTGGGCAGGCGACATTTTTCACGGCAACCGACGGCAACCACGGCCGCGGTGTGGCGTGGGCGGCCAACAAACTCGGCCAAAAATCTGTGGTATTGATGCCCAAAGGCAGCACGAAACCGCGCTTTGACAACATCGCCCGCGAGGGTGCCAAAGTGAGCATCGAAGAAGTGAACTATGACGAATGCGTGCGTCGCGCCAATGCCCTTGCCGAAAAAACAGAGCACGGCGTGATGGTGCAGGATACCGCGTGGGACGGCTACGAAAAAATCCCCGCGTGGATTATGCAAGGTTATGGCACAATGGCGGCAGAAGCGGCACAGCAGCTTGAGCAGGCCGGTGTCAAACGTCCGACACATATCTTTGTACAGGCGGGCGTCGGCTCGCTTGCCGGCGCGGTGCAAGGCTATTTTGCAAATCTGTTCCCCGATTGCACCCCCACCACCGTCATTATGGAGGCACAGGTGGCCGATTGCTTATATCAAGGTGCAAAGGCGTGCGACGGCGATTTGCGCATGGTAGACGGCGACTTGCAAACGATGATGGCCGGCCTTGCCTGCGGCGAACCGAACACGATTTCATGGGATATTTTGAAAAACCATGCCAGTGTTTTTGTTTCCTGTCCCGACTGGGTGGCCGCAAAAGGCATGCGTATGCTTGGCGCACCCTGCAAAGGCGACGCACAGGTCATCAGCGGAGAATCCGGCGCAGTCGGCATGGGTTTGATGGCCGCTTTGATGGAGAGCGACGCGTACAAAGAGTTGCGCGAGGCCATCGGCCTTGATAAAAACAGCACGGTGCTGATGTTTTCCACCGAGGGCGACACCGACCCCGAAAACTACAAACGTGTCGTATGGAACGGCACACATCCGTCGGAACTCGAATAAATTCTCAGATAAACACATTCACACACAAAAATGGAGGTATTATAATGGATTTCGAAAAAATCAAACAAAGCGCAAAAGCATACGAAGCAGACATGACAAAATTTCTGCGTGACCTCGTTCGTTTCCCCGGCGAAAGCTGCGGCGAAAAAGAAGTGGTGCATCGCATCGAAACAGAGATGAAAAACCTCGGCTTCGACAAAGTACAAATCGACCCCATGGGCAATATTCTCGGTTACATGGGCAGCGGCAAAACGCTCATCGGCTATGATGCACATATTGACACCGTCGGCATCGGCAACATTGACAACTGGGAGTTTGACCCGTACGAAGGTTTCGAGAGCGAAACCGAAATCGGCGGTCGCGGCACATCTGACCAACTCGGCGGCATTGTTTCCGCAGTGTACGGCGCAAAAATCATG
>JAVXRV010000125.1:0-5216 GCA_036643515.1 Ruthenibacterium sp. | reverse complement strand
ACTGCTTTGTATTCTTCATAGGAGATAAAATTTTCTTCAAAGTAGGTATCTGTGGGCTCTAGGGACTGAATTTCCTTGCATTTGATGAGCTGATATGCATTTGAAAAGCAAAACAGATACAAACCGTCGGGTTTTAGCACATAGCCGATGGGCGCGATTTTCAGCGTGCCATTGAGAATGGCAAAACGTTCATCGTCCAAACAGGAATCAATTTTTTCATAGACCCAGTTTTCGAGGTCAACCTTTTCCGAGAGCAGGTCAATGCTCAGATATCGCTCGGCATCATGCTCAAACATTGCGCTCAATTCAGGGGCAATGAGGCACAGTTTATCAATCGCCGTGCTTTTTACAGCGGAGGGCGAAAGGCTGTGCATGATTTTGAGCGCGAAAATGATTTGGTGGATATCCGCTTCGGTGAAAAAACTGGTGCTGAATTTATAGTTTTCGTCCAGTCGCACGCCCCCGCCAACGCCTTGCATACAATAGACAGGAACGCCCATGGCGGATAAGCGATTGATATCGCGTTCCATGGTTTTGGTGCTCACCTCAAAATGCTGCGCAAGCTGTTTGTAGGTCGATTTCTTGTGTTTGAGCAAATAAACTAAAACTTCTAAGTGCCGGTTTCTAATCATCATCACCACCCATTTCGCAAACTGCACCATACACCGTCCAAGCGACAGTTCCCATTACCGATTATCATACCATAGCAGGCATAAAAATTCCACAGCTTCTGAAAAGGTGGATTTGAAGATGTGCAAATTATCATTTAAACAGCTTTTTTACGTTTGGCAATGAGCGACGGATTGGTTTTTGCATTTTATTGCAGCTTTTTGTGCATCCAATTGATGCATGTCCCCACCAACAGCAGTGACAGGATTGTGCCGACACCGAAAACACCGCCGAGCAGTACCCCCACAAACAAACTGATTGCATAAAAAATCCATGTGCAATATTGATAGTTTAGGTGCAAAACCTTGTGAAACCACAGCATCACACTGTCGGTAGGCGATGCGCCAAAATCAAGCGAGAGATAAAATCCAATGGCCAAACCCATGATGCACGCGCCAATGGAGCTTTCTATCACACGCATCCAAAACGGCAAATTGCCGGGAATGACGTTGCGAATCAAGTACAGCGAAAGATTCATAAACGGGCCAAGTGTAAACACGGAAAGAATGGTTGCGCCCTTGATTTGTGTGCGGTTGAACAAAAACGAAAACGAAAAAAAGAGGATGCTCAAGCAAGTAGCCGCAGCGCCCGCCGAAATGGAAAAGGCATTTGCAATCCCGCCAATCAGCACGGTAATCGGGTCTGCACCCACATCGCTGTAATGCATCAGTCCCATCGCAAAGGCAATCGCCATGTTGGCGAGCAGGTTTAAACTGATTTTCGCCCCCATATTGAGCGTATTCCACTGTATTTTCAAGACTTTATCCCTCCGTTTTCTGTACGATTTTCGTATGTCGCGCCCAGCACAAAATCTGTTTGCAGCGGGCTGTTGCGGCGGCTGACGTCCGGCGTATAGCAGCCGGTGCAAACCATGTCTTTTTCCCGAATGGCTTCGACGGCGTAATTGTTTTTGTCTGTATATTGAATCACTGCCGGCATGTGTGCAATGTATTCAAGCGTTACGTTCACGGAAGCATGCCCCCTTCTTTTTGTCCTATGCTTATTAGCTTACTTGTGAAAGCGTGTTTCGTAAATTGATAAATATGCCATATTTTTCTGTTACTTTTTGTACATTAACGACATTTCTGGCCTTTTTAGCGCCAAATATGCTCATTTCTCCTTATTTCTATGCGCAATCGCCCAAAATTGTTTCTCTCATTTTTGCGAAAATGTTTACATTCTGTTTCTCATATTATAACACACAGCCGTCTATTTGTCTTTATGATAATTTTGATCTTACGCCGACAGCCGCGCGTGCAAAACCTTATTGCAATCATAAGGTTTATTGTTTATAATAAAGATGAAATTTAAAAGGAGAAATGATGCTATGGAACATCTGACCATCGGGCAAATGGCTGCGCTCAATCATATTTCGGAGCAAACTTTGCGCCTTTATGACAAGCTTGGCCTGCTTTCGCCTGCCGTGCGACAAGAGGAAACGCGATATCGCTACTATGATGTCACGCAGAGCGCGCGCCTTGACATGATTCAGTATATGAAAAGCCTTGGCATGAGCCTTGCCGACATCAAAACACAGCTTGATGCCAAAAATTTGCCGCTCGTCAAGCGCATTTTAAGCCAAAAGAGCCGACAGATTGACACGCAAATCAGCGAGCTGAAACATCAAAAGCGTGCCATTGAACGCACGATTGAAAGCTTTGACCGATATGAAAGTGCCCCGCCCGACGGCAGCATGATGATGGAATACATTGCGCCACGGCTGCTGTATTGTTACGATGCTAAAATCAATTTTTACGAATATGGCATTGAAGCATACGAAAAAATGCTGCGGCAGCTCAAGATGAGCCTTGTGGCAAACAGCTTGCCGCAAATTTATTTTTGCAATGCCGGCAGTATTTTACGCCGCGAAAACTTGCAAAAGCGCCGCCTGTATTCCACCGAAGTGTTTGTGTTTGTGGACAAAGAATATGTGAAGGATTCGCTGACCTGTCCCATTGCCGGCGGCATGTATCTGTGCATTTACTGCGACAAATTTGACAAGGAACCGGCCTATATGGCACGCCTTTTAGACGAAATTGCCGCAAAAAACTATACCATCAGCGGAGATTATATCTGTGAGGTGCTGACCGATTTTCCCGTGTTTGGTTCTTCGACGCGCGAGATGTTTTTGCGGCTGCAAATTCCGGTGAAGTTTACAGAAACACGCTGAGTGCAGCATATAGACCGTTTTTTGACTGCAAAGCGCACAAGAATATTGTGTTAAATTTATAACAAATGCCGATTGACCTTATGTTCGCTATAAGCTTTATACTGAAGTCATCGAAGCAAAACGCATCTTGCGTTTGCACATCATCAAAAATGAAAGAAAAGAGGTTTTCATCATGTTGAACGAAAAAATTCGGGTGGTACAATACGGCTGCGGGAAAATGGCCAAATATGCCTTGCGCTATCTGTATGAAAAAGGCGCTGAAATTGTGGGTGCCATCGACGTAAATCCTGATGTTGTGGGCATGGATGTGGGCGATTTTGCCGACCTTGGCGTCAAGCTGGGCGTGAAAATCCGTTCTGACGCAGACGCTGTTTTGGACGAATGCGATGCAAATATCGCCATTGTCACGCTGTTTAGCTTTATGGACGACGTTTATCCGCATTTTGAAAAATGTGTTTCACGCGGCATCAATGTTGTCACCACTTGTGAAGAAGCCATTTATCCGTGGACGACCGCAAGCGCCATCACCAACAAACTGGATAAACTGGCAAAAGAAACCGGCTGCACCATTTGTGGCGCAGGTATGCAGGATATTTATTGGATTAATATGATTGGCTGCGTTGCGGGCGGCGTGCATCGCATCGACAAAATTGAGGGTGCTGTGAGCTACAACGTCGAGGACTACGGCCTTGCACTGGCCAATGCGCATGGTGCAGGATTGACGCCCGAAGAATTTGAGGCGCAGATTGCGCATCCCGAAACTTTAGAGCCGTCTTATGTATGGAACTCGAACGAAGCCCTCGCCTCTAAAATGGGTTGGACCATCAAATCGCAAACGCAAAAATGTGTGCCGTATTTTTATGATACCGACCTGTACAGCGCAACGCTCGGCCGCACGATTCCAAAGGGCAACTGCATTGGCATGAGTGCCGTTGTGACAACGGAAACATTCCAAGGGCCTGTGATTGAAACACAGTGTATCGGCAAAGTGTATGGGCCGGACGATGGCGACATGTGCGACTGGAAAATCAAGGGCGAGCCGGACACCACTTTTTATGTGAAAAAGCCCGCCACGGTGGAGCACACTTGTGCGACCATTGTCAACCGCATTCCGAGCGTGCTCAATGCACCGGCCGGCTATATCACCGTCGAAAAACTGGAGCCGGTGGAATATTTATCCTACCCGATGCAAATGTACACATACGACGAATAGGCGTATCATCATGATAAAAGCCGAGAGAGCCTCCCATTGCGGGTTGGCTCTCTCGGCTTTTATCGATTGAATTTCGGGCGGTCAAAATCTACTTTTTCCGTCTGTCATTCTATCATCTTTTTGCGCACATTACCAGTGCGAAACGCGCTTTATGCCTGTCCTTTTGCCTTTGTGCGTGCGGCAAGCCCTTTGCTCTCTCTATATTGGTGCGGCGCTGTGCCCATCACTTTTTTAAACACTTTTGTGAAATAGCTTTGGTCTTCAAAACCGACGA
The DNA here is from genome assembly GCA_036643515.1 of Ruthenibacterium sp. GTDB lineage: Bacteria > Bacillota > Clostridia > Oscillospirales > Ruminococcaceae > Ruthenibacterium. The sequence goes on along the minus strand of JAVXRV010000125.1, from coordinate 890 downwards.
GTTGTGCAATGTCCGTGAGCCGAATGTTTTGATGCAGCAGCATTTCTTTGCTGCGCTCCACACGCGTTTTGTTCAAATATGCCGTGAAGGTGAAGCCGGTTTCCTGCTTGAATACACGGCTGAAATAGGCCGGTGACAAATACACACGTCCGGCCATTTCATCGAGCGTGATGTGCTCGGCATAATGCGTTTGCAAATATTGCACGCTTTGATGAATGACGTTTGCATGCTTTGCATCCATATAATTGAAAACGCTGTCCATAAAATCGTTCATCACACCTGTGAGCCAAAAACACAGCGCGTCAATATTGTGCAGCGTTGGGAGGTCGTGCAGATAGGCATGGCTGAGCTTCAGCGTGCGTGCAGGGTCGGCACCCGCGTCAATTGCCGTGCGAGAAATGAGCACAAGCAATTCATATATGCGGCTTTTCGCCTGTTCAAAATCACCGCCGGCCGTAAAAAAAATATAGCCGAACAATTCATTGAGCAGCTTTTGCGCCTGCTCTTTTTCACTTTGTCCAATGGCGCGCAGCAGCGCACGCTCGGTGTCAAACGGATAGGGCGGCGGCGCTTGCTCGCTTTTCAGTTGCTGAATATACGCCGTTACCTGCCCTTGAATCGCGTCGGAATTTTGCGTATCCAGCATTCTGTTGGCCGCAGATACATTATTCATAAAGCCGACTGCCATAAACAGCAAGGTTGACATTTGGTTTACTTTTTCAGGTTCCGTCACCGGCACATGCGATAGCTCCGCCGCTGCCGCTTCCATCAAGGCAGACGACAGATGCATTTGCTCTGTCAAATCGCACACGACATAGTCTTGCCTGTCCACCATCAAAAACGGCCCGACTGTAATTTCGGCCTCGCTGCCCGCGCTGCCGAGAATCGGC
>JAVXRV010000124.1:0-5287 GCA_036643515.1 Ruthenibacterium sp. | reverse complement strand
TGCGATAGCGCTGTTAATAATAAAACGTTGGTGTGCTTTTATTTCGTAGCCATGACTGCCAACAACACATGCGCTGCCGTTACCAACCACCGTTGTTGCACCCTCCGGTAAACGTCGGCTCAGCTCTTTGATGAATGCATAAACGTTTGCCATGCGGGTGTCTGCATAGTGTTTCGGCAGTACGACGGGATAATTTGCTTTCCATGCGCGACATGTTTCCTGCCAATCATTTTCCGCAAAAAACACTTTGTCTTTTGGCAACTGTGCGCCGAGCGCCACGAGAAAATCTTTTGCGTCTGCCTGAATGGGTAGCTCCACATGCAATGTCGGCTTTTTAAGTTCTGCCGCGTCAACATCCACCATCATCACAAATGCGGCGCGCGCCCACGTTTTCCAGCTATATCCTACTTGACGAATTGACAAACGATTGCCAATCACAAGCAATACATCGGCATTCTGCACAGCAAAGTTGCCGGCACGGTCGCCCATAATGCCACCGCGGCCAACATAAAGCGGGTCGCTGTCCGCCATCATATCAATATTATCCCAACCGGTCACAACAGGGATATTCAGCGCACGCACCACTTGTTCAAACGCTGCAAAGCCGCCTGCAAGTCGCACACCGTTGCCGGCGTAGAGTACAGGACGCTTTGCTGACTTAATTTTGGCAAGCACGGCTGTAATGGTTTCGCTTGTAACACGCGGCGCCAACATGGCTGCATCCTCGGCCGGATTGTATGAGATGAGTTCATCTGTTTCAATCGTACAGCCTTGATAATTGAGCGGAATATCAATCCAGCATGGCCCGGGACGGCCATGTGTTGCAAGATAGAGCGCCTTTTCCAGTACCGCACGAATGCGCAGCGGATTTTCGAGCATCTCGCAATATTTTGTCATGCTTTGCACGGCTTTTGTGATATCAAATTCCTGATCACCGCCGGCTCGAATGGCAACACCCATGCCACGTGCAGTGGTGTCATAGCGCACTTGACCGGAAAGAATCAGCATGGGGATGGAATCGAGCCATCCACCCACAACACCCGTGATGGCGTTGGTGCCGCCGGGGCCGGTGGTAACGCAGACTGCGGCAATTTTATTGTCGATTCTTGCATACGCTTCTGCTGCAATGGCACAGGCCTGTTCATGATGATTGTATACGCAGTGCAAACCTTCTTTGTGGCCAAGCGCATCGTTCAGATGCATCGCTCCGCCGCCGGTTACCGAAAAGCAGTGGTCAATATTGTGTGTCACCAAAAAATCAGCAACGTAATCTGCAAGACGCATTTTCATATGAGTACCTCCGCATTTATTTTTGATAGGTGAAGAATTTATTCAAAACGAAATTGAGTGGAATTGTGATCACTAAATTGATAATGGGTGCAAGCCATACGGATATGCCCCAAAAATTGACTTCCAAAAACAGCAACAGTTGGCTGAGTAAAAAAGTGCTGCCGTACGTCAAATAGCTTTTAAATAAGCGTTTTGCGAGTGCGACCGGTGTATTGTCTTCGTTTTTAAATACAAAACGATTGCTCCAGTAAAACGCATTGAGCACACTGACAATCCAGCCTACAAATCCACCCCATAAATATAAATCGGGGCTGATCCACACAAAAATATAATAGACGGCCGTTGAGATGAACGTGTTGCTCAAACCCACGAGCCCAAACTTGAAAAACTGCCAAAACAGTTTCCAGAATTCTTCTTTGCTGTGTACGCCGAGCAAGGCAAACAATTTTTTCATTGCGCCAAAGCCTCAGTAATCACCTGTGCCATGCAGTCAATCATCTCGTCGGTCATACCGGGATACACGCCAACCCAAAAGGTGTCGCGCATGATGCGGTCGGTGTTGATAAGCTCGCCTACGACACGATATCCTTCGCCTGTTGCGCGCATTTCGTCAAAGCAAGGGTGTTTGATTAAATTTCCGCTGAACAGCATGCGCGTTTGTACACCTTTTTCTTCGATGTAACGCACAACGGTTTCACGATTGATGCCCTCGCGTACGGTCATCATAAAGCCAAACCATGACGGATTGGCATGTTCGGCGGCTTCCGGCAGAATCAATTTGTCTGTCACCGGCGCAAGTGCCGCTTTCAGACGTGCCCAATTGTGGCGGCGACGTGCGACAAAACCGGGGAATTTCACCAGTTGTTCACAGCCGATGGCCGCCTGCATATCTGTCACTTTGAGGTTGTAACCAAAATGGCTGTACACATATTTATGGTCATAGCCTTGGGGCAGTTCGCCATATTGACCGTCAAAACGGTGGCCGCACAAATTGTCGTGACCGGACGGACACACGCAGTCGCGTCCCCAGTCGCGGTAAGAGTTGATTAAACGATGCAGCAAAGGATTGTCGGTATACACCGCGCCGCCCTCGCCCATTGTCATGTGATGTGGCGGGTAAAAACTAGACGTGCCAATGTCGCCGATGGTGCCGGTCAATTTCGTTTCGCCGTTCAACACATATTCACTGCCCAACGCGTCACAATTGTCTTCTACGAGCCAGAGATGATGTTTGTCGCAAAATGCTTTTACGGCAGTTAAATCAAACGGGTTGCCAAGTGTATGCGCCACCATCACGGCTTTTGTCTTGTCACTGTATGCATTTTCAAGCTGTGCCACGTCGATATTGTACTGCGGAATGGTGACATCCACAAAAACAGGAATGGCACCATATTGAATGATGGGCGTAACCGTGGTGGGAAAACCGGCGGCGACGGTAATCACTTCATCGCCGCGCTTGATGCGGCGATCGCCAAGTTCGGGTGCTGTTAATGCGGTGAACGCAATCAAATTGGCCGATGAGCCGCTATTGACAAGGCTCACAAATTTGACGCCGAGCCACGCAGCAAATTCTTTTTCGAAACGGTCGGCAAAACGGCCGGTTGTCAGCCAGAAATCGAGCGCAGAATCCACAAGGCTGCACATTTCTTTTTCGTCAAACACACGCGCCGCATAAGTGATGCGGTCGCCTGCCTTAAACGGCTCTTTTTTCTCTTTAAATTCGTGATAATATTCCGCAACCTGCGCTAAAATAGCACTGCGTGCCTCTGCTTCATTGCTCCAATTTGCCATTATGATTCCTCCGAATATACTTTAATTTCACGGTTCATTTCTGCGGGGATGTCCCCTTTTTCAATCCATACGCGTGTGAACGCAACGGTGTTTTCCATGGTTTGTGCAATGTGCCAGTGCGGTTTCCAGTTGAAAACCGATTTGATTTTAGAGCAGTCAAGCTTTAAAAAATTGGCTTCGTGCGGCGCATTTGCCTGTGCTCGATTCTCCCACGTTTGCCCCTCACCCCATGTATTGCAAAACAAATCCACCAGTGTGCCGGTGGTGACGCAGTCGCATTCGTCCGGCCCGACATTGTACCATCCGGCGACACTTTTGTCTTGATATTGGCACTGTGCAATCATCAGATAGGCAAAAAGCGGCTCTAGCACATGTTGATACGGACGCGTAGAATACGGATTGCGTACAATAATTGCCATGCCCTGCTCGGCGGCGCGGATGCAATCGGGAATGATGCGGTCGGCCGCAAAATCTCCGCCACCAATCACATTGCCGGCACGTGCGGTGGAAATGGCAACGCGGCCGTCTGCAAAAAAGCTGTTTTTGTAGCTGTGGGTCACAAGTTCTGAGCAGCTTTTGCTGTTGGAATACGGGTCAAAGCCGTCGAGCTTCTCGTCTTCACGATAACCCCACGGCCATTCATTGTTCTGATAAACTTTATCCGTTGTAACGTTTAAAAAGCTCTTTACGCAGACGTTTTCGCGCACACATTCTAACAGATTGACGGTGCCCATCACATTGGTTTCGTAGGTGTAGCGTGGCGCATTATAACTCTCACGCACAATAGGCTGTGCCGCAAGATGCAGTACAATTTCAGGCTGTGCCGCATCGAAAATCGTTTTCAAATGTGCAAAATCGCGCACATCACCAATTACAGAGTGCATTTTTTCAGCCACATCCGCCATGGAAAACAGATTTGGCTGCGTGGGTGGTGCCAAACTGTAGCCGGTTACATTTGCGCCAGCCTCTACCAAAATACGGCACAGCCAACTGCCTTTGAAGCCGGTGTGTCCGGTAACGAAAACATTTTTTCCATTCCAAAAAGACAAATCCATGACTAGTCCTCCCAAACCTTCCAAGGAGCCTTGCCGGACGCCCAGTATTCTTCCAACTTTTCTTTTTCACGCACGGTATCCATACACTGCCAAAAGCCGTTGAAACGATACGCCATCAATTCGCTGTCTTTGGCGAGATTTTCCAGTGGCTTTTTCTCCAAAACGGTGTCGTCACCATCAATATAATCGAATATTTCCGGTTTGCAGACCATAAAACCGACGTTAATCATGCTGCCGTCGGAGTCGCGTTTTTTGGGGAAAACCCTCAATGGCGCCGCCATCTGCAATTTCAAGCACGCCAAAGCGTTGACCGATATTGGTGGCGGTCATGGTGGCGATTTTCCCATGCTGTTCGTGAAATTTCACAAGTTCCGCAATGTTGATATTGGACACACCATCGCCATAGGTCAAAAGAAACGGCTCGTTTCCAACAAATTTTTGAATGCGTTTTACGCGGCCGCCGGTCATGGTTTCAAGACCGGTATCCACCACTGTCACTTTCCATGGCTCTGAATGGTTCGCGTGAATGACCATTTTATTTTCTTGCATATCAAACGTAATATCACTGTTATGCAGATAATAATTTGCAAAATATTCTTTGATGACATGCTGTTTATATCCGGCGCAGATGATGAAATCGTTAAATCCGTAATGAGAATACAACTTCATAATATGCCATAAAATCGGTTTGCCACCAATTTCAATCATCGGTTTTGGTTTCAAATGGCTTTCTTCGCTGATGCGTGTGCCGAATCCACCGGCCAACAACACTACTTTCATAATCCATTCTCCTTCACACAGTGAAATCATTTTGATTTGTGATATCATTGCGCGTAGCGTGCGCATAAAAACGAATGTATAATAATCACATTGGTGATTATTATATCATATCGCGTTATTATTCACAAGTAAAAGTGGTGTTTTTCGAAAAAGCGTACAATTTGCATTTTAATATAAAATATGCTAATATTATGATAATTATATTAATATAAAAACATTTCTGATGTACTGGAGTAAAGCATGCCTATTCGTGTATTGCAAGTGGTTCCCGCGATGAGCTGTGGCGGAATTGAAAATTTAATCATGAATATTTATCGTAATATTGATCGTACACAGGTGCAATTTGATTTTATGTATCATTTTTCTGCGCC
>JAVXRV010000123.1:0-5311 GCA_036643515.1 Ruthenibacterium sp. | reverse complement strand
ACGGTGACGAAAGAGTAACACGGCATAGCCATTCGTATTCGCGCCGTATGGCGCGTGTCGCAAAAGCACAAAGCCGTTGCAAAAGCACAAAGAAGCTGCACAAGCAAAAAAGAAAGCAAAAGCAAAAATTCAAACGAAAGGCGGTCATCCGATGAACACTCCGCTCGTATCGATTATCATTCCCATTTACAATGCGGCCACCGACCTTGCCCGCTGTATCTCCAGTGTGCGCAAGCAGACCTATCAAAACCTCGAAATTCTGCTTGTCAACGACGGAAGCGTCGATAGCTCATTGCATATCTGCAATATGTATGCCCGTGTAGATGCCCGCGTGAGCGTGCTCGACAAAGACAACGGCGGGGTGTCGTCCACGCGCAATGTTGCGATTGAGGCGGCCACGGGCAAATATCTGCAATTTGTCGACAGCGACGATTACCTCGCGGAAAACGCAACCGAACTTTTGGTTACGCGTGCCGAAGAAGCAAACGCCGACCTTGTCATTGCCCATTATTACCGCGTGGCAAAAGACACCGTTGTGCCATATGGCTTTTTAAAGCGCACCGATGTGATGGATCAAACTGAATTTGCACGCGAACTGATGGATGAGCCGGCCAGCTTTTATTACGGTGTGCTGTGGAATAAACTCTATCGCACGGATATCATCCGCACAAACGGCATTCTCTGCCATGAGGAATTGAACTGGAGCGAGGACTTTTTGTTCAACCTCGAATATATTCGCTATGCATCGCGCTTTTGCGCCATTGCAACGCCCATTTATTACTATGTCAAAAACGAAAAAGGCATCACGCACACACAGATGGATGTGCTCAATGTTGTGAAAACAAAGACGATGCTGTTTCCGTATTATAAAGCGCTCTACACAAAACTCGGCCTGTATGAAAAATATAAGCCGCAAATTTATCAATATCTGATTGCCACCGCGGAACATGCGTGAGCCGTCAAAAAAGGAGAAAAAATGCGTATTAAAACACTATTGGGTCTTGGCGCACTGGCGGGTGCGGCGTTTGCCGCGTTTAAACTGGTGGAAAAATTTGACGAGGTGAAAGACGGCGAATGGACGGCCATGATGGGCGATATGCCCGAAAATATCACGGTGGAAACGCCGGAGATGGCCGAGGTACTTTACCCCGAAGATTATGCCCCCACACCGAACGTAAACCCCGTGGAAGCGCCGCCCGTGCACACCGAAAAAGCAGAAAAGCTTGACCCCACCCAAATCGCCCTTGCGGAAGATTTCCAAAACTGGGACGAACTTGGCTGTCAAAGCTGATTTTTATTTATTTTATAACGGTAGAAAGAAGAATTTCATGACAAAAATCACTATTTTTTCAGGCTTTTTGGGCGCGGGCAAAACAACGCTCATCAAAAAACTGATTGCCGACGGCTATGCCGGTGAAAAACTTGTTTTAATTGAAAACGAATTTGGCGAAATCGGTATCGACGGCGGCTTTTTGAAAGATGCCGGCATCGAAGTAACGGAGATGAACTCCGGCTGCATTTGTTGCAGTCTGGTGGGCGATTTTGGCAAAGCGCTGCAAAAAGTGCTCGACACCTATCATCCCGATCGCATTTTAATTGAACCGTCCGGCGTGGGCAAATTGTCCGACGTGATTGCCGCAGTGCAGGCACTGCATGCCGATGTCACGCTTGCGGGTTTTGTCACTGTGGCAGACGCGCGCAAAGCCAAACCGTATCTCAAAAACTTTGGCGAATTTTACAACAACCAAATCGAAAACGCAAGCGCCATCATTCTCTCGCGCACAGACGGCATCAGCGCCGAAAAATTGGCGGAATGTGTCGCGTTGCTGCGTGCCAAAAACGCCACCGCGCCCATTGTGACAACCCCGTGGGAAAACCTTTCCGGCGCACAAATTATCGAGGCGATGGAACAAAAAGACAGCCTTGCCGCCGCGTTGGCCGAAGCCGAGCACGCGCATGAGCATCACCATCACCATCACGAGCACGACGCACACTGCACCTGTGGCTGTCACGACCATGAACATGAGCATGAACATGAGCATGACCACGAGCACGAGCACGAGCACGAGCATGAGCACGAGCACGACGAACACTGCACCTGTGGCTGTCACGACCACGAGCACGCACATGACGAACATCATGAGCACGACCACCACCACGCGGAGGACGTGTTCACAAGCTTCGGTGCACAAACGATTCATCAAACAGATATCGAAACGCTTAAAAAGTGCCTTGTGGCGCTTGATTCCGGCGATTATGGCGTCATTTTGCGCGCCAAAGGCATTTTGCCGGCCGAGGACGGCACATGGCTGCACTTCGACTATGTGCCGGACGAGCACGACGTGCGCACCGGCTGTGCCGATTACACCGGCCGTTTTTGCGTCATCGGCACAAAGCTGAATGAGCCGGCACTGCGCACATTATTTGCCGTATAGCGGCGCAAAAGGAGAAAAAATGTCCATACCGGTTTATATTTTTACAGGCTTTTTAGACAGCGGAAAAACGGCGTTTGTGCAGGAAACTTTAGAGGATTCCGGCTTTTGCACCGGCGAAAAAACACTGTTGTTGCTGTGCGAAGAAGGCGAAAACGAGTACAATCCCGCCAAATTTGCGGGCGGAAACGTCACGATTCTGCCCATTGAAAACGAGGCCGATTTCACGCAAGAGCGCCTTAAAAAATATCAAAAAGAACATCGCATCGACCGTGTGCTCATCGAATACAACGGCATGTGGCCGATGACAACGCTGTATGACGCGCTGCCGAACAGTTGGGAAATTTTCCAAATCATCAATTTGGCCGATTCCACCACCTTTGCGTCCTATCTGCAAAATATGCGCCAGTTGACGGTGGATAAGCTGCAAGACCCCGAAATGGTCATTTTCAATCGATGCACCGAACAAACGGACAAAGCACTTTTGCACCGCAGTGTGCGCATGGTCAATCGGCGCTCGGCCATGGCGTTTGAACGCACTGACGGCAGTGTGGATGCCGATGACATCGTCGACGAACTTCCGTTCGACAAAACGGCGGATTGCATCACGATTGCCGATGCCGATTTTGGGCTGTGGTATCTCGATGCCATGGACAATTTAAAAGATTATATCGGCAAAACCGTGGCATTTAAAGGCTTTGTGTGCCAAACACCGCGCGTGCCGAAAGGCTGTTTTGTGTCCGGCCGTTTCGGCATGACGTGCTGCGTGGAGGATATCGCGTTCATCGGGTTTATCTGCGAGGCCGAAAATGCCGCCGCCTTACCGCACAAAACATGGGTGGATGTGGTGGCAAAGGTGTCGGCAAAAGAGCATCCCATTTATGAGGGCAAAGGGCCGTGGCTCAAGGCCATCCGCATCACGCCGTCTGCGCCGCCGGCCGAAGAACTTGTTTATTTTATCAGATGACGCAAAAACTTCACGAAAATTTCGCAAATAAAGGCTATACTATAAAGAATGAGGTATTTCATGACTTTTTTTCGCACGATTTATTGGTTTATGTTCTTTTTTGGCGCGCTGATTTATCTGTTTCCGCAGATGAAAAAGGCGCAGCGTCTGCAAAAAAATGGCGACGATGCCGCCGCACGCGCGATTGTTGAAAAATGCGTGCCGTGGTGGGCGAACAGATTGATGCACATCGCGGGTGTCACTGTCACGGTGACGGGGCGCGAAAATATCCCCGCGGATACGGCGGTGGTGTTTACACCGAATCATCAGGGAAACTACGATGTACCGTTGATGTTGACGCAGCTTGACGCGCCGCACGCGCTGATTGCAAAAATCGAAACCGAAAAAATCCCCTTTGTGCGCACATGGATGAAACTCCTTGGCTGTGTGTTTCTCGACCGTAAAAATCCGCGTCAAGCCGTCACCGCATTGGCAGATGCCGGCAAAATTGTGCAGGCGGGGCAAAGCATGATTGTTTTTCCGGAGGGCACGCGCGGCAAAGGCGGGCCGATGGGCGAATTTAAAAGTGGCGGCTTCAAAATGGCATGCAAAGCAAAAGCGCCGATTGTGCCGGTGGTCATTGACGGCAGCTATAAAATCATGGAGGCAAACGGCAATTGGATGCGTCCTGCGCATGTCAACATCATTATTTTGCCGCCTGTTGCAACGGCAAATTTAACGCGTGAGGAACAAAAAATATTGCCACAGCAAATTGCACAGCAAATTGCGGCATATTTGTAATCACAATCATAGAAAGAGGGAACCACCTTGGCAAGTGCACGTTATACGCTCAATATTCCACCGGAAATGCCGGAAGAAAAACATGAGATGACCCCGAAACAAAAGCGCGACAACTGGTGGTTTTATCACAAATGGCCACTGATTATTTCGCTTGCGGCCATTGTTCTTGTGGGGTGGTTGGGCTACGACATCCTCACAAACGTTCAGCCGGATTATCAAGTTGCGCTGATGGGCGAACAAATGTTGCCGACCGGTGTTGTGGAATCGCTCGAAGCCAATTTGCCGCAATTTTGCGATGACCGCAACGGCGATGGCAAAGTGGCGGTAGCGGTGGTGGAATATACACTGCAAGACGGCGAAAATGTCGACCCCAACACGCGTATGGCGAATATGACGCGCCTTATGGCAGACGCGCAAAGCGGAGAAAGCATGATTTTTCTCACGAAAAAGCCGGAACTGTATGCAAAAGAGTATGGTATTTTTGCCGACAATGACGGAAAAACTTTGCCTGAGGGCAGCGCGCCCACCGAAAACTTCGGCATTTTGTGGAAAGACTGTCCACAGCTGACCGCGCTGCAACTTGGCGATGTCACCGGATTTGACGGCACAAAGCTCTGCACGGTGCAGGATTTTTTGAGCGATTATAAATTGTTGCGCCGCGCCTACACAGGCACAGCACTTGAAAAAAAAGAGAAGGAACGGCTGCGCTACGAAAGCGCAATGTGCGCATTTGACGCCATGACGGCGCAGTAAGGAGCTGAAAATGAATCCTGTTTTCTGGATGATTGTGCTTGCGTCGGTGGTGATATTGGCAGCACTGGCAATTTTGGTGTTTGCCGCCGCACGTGCAAGCCGCTCAAAGCCGCGCGGTGGACAGACGCCCGCAGAAACGGAACAAACCCCCACGCAAAAGGTGGAGAATCCGTACCGCAAATTCTATAAAAAAATAACGATAAAACGTGATGATGTAAAATAAAAACGGCCATCCCGACGCGCTCCCTTGGGCGCATGTTGGGATGGCTGTATATGATTTGTGGAAATTTTGCAAAAATTTACGGTGATACACTTGTAGGGACAGCATATATGGTGTCCGTTCCTGTTTGCACCCGCTTTGTGCTTTTGCCCTACAAAT
>JAVXRV010000122.1:0-5494 GCA_036643515.1 Ruthenibacterium sp. | reverse complement strand
CGCGGCTTCCAAACGCATATCGGCTGCGCGTTTGAAGCACCGCTCGGCGACAGCCCGTGCGTTTCCTGCGGCCAGTGCATCACCGTTTGCCCCACCGGCGCATTGACGGAAAAAGACGACACCGACAAAGTATGGGCGGCATTGCGCGACGAAACAAAGCATGTGGTCATTCAATCTGCACCGAGCGTGCGCGCCACCATCGGCGAGTGCTTCGGCATGCCAATCGGCACCAATGCCGAGGGCAAAATGGTTGCGGCCATGCGCCGCCTCGGGTTTGACGGCGTGTTCGACACCGACACCGCCGCCGACTTCACAATTATGGAAGAAGCCACCGAATTTGTCCATCGCGCAACCACCGGCGGCAAATTGCCCATGATTACAAGTTGCAGCCCCGGTTGGGTCAAATTCTGCGAAACCTATTACCCCGACTTCGTGCCCAATTTGTCGACCTGCAAATCGCCGCAAGGCATGTTTGGCGCATTGACAAAAACATATTACGCCGAAAAACTCGGCCTCGACCCGAAAGACATCGTCTGCGTGTCCGTGATGCCTTGCACCGCGAAAAAATTTGAAATCGGCCGCACGGATATGTCCGCCGCCGGCAACGGGATTCCCGATGTGGATATCTCCATCACCACGCGCGAACTGTCCCGCATGATTGAGCGTGCCGGCATTCAATTCACCGAATTGCCCGACGAAAAATTCGATCCGGCGCTCGGCGAAAGCACCGGTGCTGCGGTTATTTTCGGCGCAACCGGCGGCGTTATGGAAGCGGCTTTGCGCACGGCTGTCGAGCTTGTTTCCGGCAAACCGCTTGAAAAAGTGGAGTTCACCGAAGTGCGCGGCACAAAAGGCATCAAAGAAGCCACGTATACCGTGGGCGATTTGACGCTGAACGTCTGTGTTGCAAGCGGCCTTGCAAACTGCGATGCGGTGCTCAAATCCGTGCAAAGCGGCGAAAAAAATTATCAATTCATCGAGTTTATGGCTTGCCCGGGCGGCTGCGTCAACGGCGGCGGCCAACCCACACAGCCCGCCAGTGTGCGCAACTTCACCGATTTGAAAGCATTGCGTGCGTCGGCATTGTATGGCCAAGACGACAATATGCCTGTGCGCAAGAGCCACGAAAACCCGCTGCTCAAAAAGATTTATGCCGATTATCTCGGCGAGCCGGGCGGCGAAAAAGCACATCATATCCTGCATACCTCGTATGCCAAACGCGAAAAACTGTATTAAGCAAAAGCAAAATGCCGCCCGACAAACACTGTCGGGCGGCATTTTTTGCGTGTATAAAAGCGCAAATCAGTGCGCCGCGCCCACTGCGGGCGCTATTTTTTTTCGTCAAAATGTTCCGATGCGCTGCCCACAAAAAGGCAAGCGTATACAATCAATGTCACCGGAATGGCAATGATGAAAAATGCTTTGATGCCGGTGGCGAAAATTGCGACTGCCATGTTATTCCTCGATTCTTTCGCTCCCCACAAGTCGGCCGATGGCGCAGATGCGCTGCCGATTTGAGCCAAGAGGGTGACAGCTTGTCAGCGTGACGCTCTCCTCCTCGCGGCAAAAAATCGGGCGCCAGTCGTCTGCGGCTACAACCATGCTCTCCACCCATTGGTATGCGTAGCGCATACCTTTATATTCGAGAAAAATAAAATCTCCATCGGTCAATTTGTCAAGATTGTAAAATTCACAGCCTTGTGCACCGCGATGTCCGGCAATGACAACGTTTTCGTTGGCGCTCGCGTCATTGGGCAATTGCGATGCGTCATATAGGCCAACACCGCGTGCGAGTGCCGCGTCGTCGGTGCCGTTTTGCACGCCGACCGACAGCGAAAGCCGCGGCACAAGCAGAGTGAGCGCGTTGTCGGTGTAGGCGGTGCGCTCGGCGGTCAGCCAAAGGGTGTCATTGTCATAAAAAAAAGTGTCCGCAGGGGCCACAGGTGTGCTTATTTGCGGTGCAGACAGCAAAATCGGCGTTTGCATACGTTTGTTTTGTATGCTCATTCGTGCAATTTCGCCGGATGCCGCCGCGCAAAAAAAATAAAGCGACAGCGTCAAAAGCGCCAAAACCATCGCTTTTCGAAAAAATGTTTTATTCAAAATAAACCTCCATGCGTTTTCACATTTGTGAAATTAGGTTCAGTATAAGAGAAAAAGCACGCAAATTCGCGCACTTTATGGAGGAATAATCCGCACACATTGCCTCGAAAAACACACTTTTAAACCTCCTTATGCCACAACTGTGTTTTGCGGCATTTTTTTTATTTGCGCTGTGTTGTAATGGGCAAACAGGGAGGGACATGCCCGCCTGTCATCATGCAATGCGCAAAAAAGGAAGGATGCAAAAATGAAGGAGAAACGAATCGCAAGCGCTCTGCTGTCGATTGTGTTGCTGCTGTGTTTGACGCCGACGCAATTTGCGGCAGAATACGCTGCGCCAATGGCACAAACAGCGGTAAACGGTGCCAATTTAACGCCGAGCGATATCACAGAAAACGGCGTTACGCTGTCGAAAACAGCGAAAAAAACGTCCGGCACCACATGGGACGTCACGCTGCAAGTGTGCGGTGGCGGCACACGCGAAAGCAAGGCGCCGCTCGACGTAATTTTATTGCTCGACTGCTCCACCAGCATGAAAGATGCAGCGGAAAAAGGCAGCAAAACAACGCGGCTTGCCGTGGCGCGTGACGCGGCGATGAGCTTGCTTGACACGCTGAAAAAAAATCTCGTCAACGCCAACGTGGGCATCATCGGTTTTTCGGGAAAGGCCAACGTGTTTTTTCCCTTAACACCGCTTTTGCAAGAAAAAGGCGGCACGTTTGCGGTGCATAAAGAAAACTATAATTTGATGAAATATCATCTTAAAAATACGTGGGGACCATCGAACGAAGTGGACAACGGCACATACGGCGTGCAGGGCGGCACAAATTTAGAGCGTGCAATGGCGGCCGGCGAAGCTGCGCTGCAAACGGCGACAAGCGGCACAAAATATGTTATTTTGCTCAGCGACGGCGAGCCGACCGTGTACGGTGAAAAAGAATTTTGTTCCAACCGCGAAAAGCCATATCAAATGTCGGACGAGGACATTGCCCAAAATACGCAGGAGGCGGCACAGAAAATTCTCGCCAAAGGCAGTGCCACGCGTCAGTTTGCCGTCGGGTTTGATGTGGGCAATATGCAACATTACGCGTCCGAAAATTCGGCATTTCGCGCAAGCGCAAAAAATATCAACGCAGTATTTGAAGAAATTGCCACCACCATCACGCAAACGGTGCAAAACGGCAGCGTGCGCGACACCATCGGCACGCGTTTTGCCTATGTAGACGGCAGCGCAAAAATTGCGCCGATTGCCGTGGGCGAAGGCGAAACACAGCCGAGCATTGCGCCGCAAAACGAGGGAAAAGAGCTTGCGTGGAATCTGGGCGCATGGCTTGAAAAAGGCAAACCCGCCACCTTAACCTATACGCTGTGCCTCAATGACCCGCTGCTTGAGGGCGCGGGCGCGGTGGTGCCGCTGAACCAAAATGCCATCTTTACATGGTCGGCATTGACGGACGGCGGGGGCAAAGAGTGTGCCCTTGATTTTCCGGCGCCAACCGATGTGTACGAGGCGGGCACGCTGCACGTTTTCAGCAGCGGATTGCCGCAAGGAATCAGCGGTACTACGCAAGATATCGAAAAAACGCTCGTGACGAAAGAAGCGCATTTTACCGTAAAAAAACCGATGGATGCGCCGCAAAACATCAAATTGATAGGCGTGCGCGTGAATGATATCGCCTGCACTTTGGCCGAATTTGAAGCGCAGTATGCCTATCAAATGCCGGTGACGGCAGGGGAAACCAAGGTGGAATACTGCTATCAAATGGACGAAGTGCCGCCCACAGAATGGACCTATCATGTGGAATATTACGTCAACGAAGTGCCGAAACCCGAATGGAACTACACCGGCACGGTGCCGGCCGATAGCCCGATTGTGACAAGCGTTGACAACAATCTTGCAAACTTGCCCGATTATTACGAAACGTCGCACACGGTGTTTCCGTACACGCTGCAAGCAAATGGCGAGGTCATTCCGGTGTATTATGTGGCCATTCCGCTGCCAAATGCACAGCTTGCGGTCAATAATGTGTATCATCTGAACGACACGGTGACAGAGGGAACACGCACGACAACGCCCGCAGTTGCCAAGGGTACGGTGGCGGTCGGCACCTTGCTTGAGCCGGTATTCAACAGCAAGACGTACACATCGACCGATATCACGTTGGTGCGCACAGAACTGCCGATTGAGCCGCCGACACCGCCGGTGCCGCAAATAGAAAAAAGCGCAAGCGCGCCCGCACTGGAATCTGCTCTTGTAAATGCAGGTACTTTCGTGGGAGAAAGCGAGGCTGCGCCTCTGCAAACGGAGGACGCTACGGCAGAGCCTTTGCCATTGGCGAACGCGCAGGAAATTACCCAAATTTTACAGCCGGACAGCACATTTCAGTATGAGGACGGATATCGCTATGCGTTGAATTTGCAATATAATCGCACCGAAACTCCACCGCCGCCGACGCCAGACCCGCCGACACCGCCGACACCGACACCGCCGACACCGCCGCCGCCGACACCGCCGCCGCCGACACCGACACCGACACCGCCGCCGACGCCGACACCGACACCGCCGCCAACGCCAAATCCGACGCCGATTGTGCCGACCGGCACATTACCCAGAACAAGCGGAACGACCGTTTTCGGCAATATCGCCTGCGGCATTGCCGCGGCATGGTTTGGCTTTGCGTTGCACCGCAAGTATAAAATAAAATGAAAAAAGACGGACACTGAACGGTGTCCGTCTTTTTGATGCAAAATAATTATAAGTTTTTAGTGTAATAAAATCGTTTGCCGGTGATGGGATAATCGCTTAACACAAGCGCTTGCTGATAGCCCATTTTTTCATAAAAGAGCGGCGCTTGAAATTGAAGCGTGTCCACAAAAACAGATTGACAGCCACGTTTTGCGGCCGCGTCCTCGGCACGTTTCAAAAGCGATGTGCCGATTTTTTGGCCGCGAAATGCTTCGTCCACCCATAAATAATCAATGTTCATCCAGTGCCCAAGCGTCCACGCAAGCAATGCGCCAACGCGATTTCCCGCATCGTCCGTCACAAAAACACCCAAATCCTGCGGGTTTTTATCTTCCAAAAAAGCAAGATTATAATTCCACAGTTTTTCGCGAATTTCTGCCCGCTGTGCAGGGGGAATCACCGCAAGTTCTTCGTATTGCATGACACTATCGCAACAATTTTATCGTGGGATACTGCTCGGCAAAACACACGGCTGTGTAGCCGTCGGCCGCCAGTTTTTCAAGCTGTTTGCCCACTTTTTTTGCGGCGGTCAGTACGGTGACTTGATAATCTTTGCGCAAAACGGCGGCTGTTTTGAGCGTTTCGGCAAAATCGGCATCGGCCGCATACAGCAGTGCAAGCTTTGCTTTTTCGGCGGGAATCGTG
>JAVXRV010000121.1:0-5719 GCA_036643515.1 Ruthenibacterium sp. | reverse complement strand
GCTGAATGAACTGGGATTCCAGCAAATGGGCGTTGCCCAAAAGCCGACGCTGAGTGCGATGTTGACGAAGGACTGCACATCCGGTGCAAACAACGAAATGGCAGAAAGCAACCAACCAAGCCCAATCAATAAAAACCAGGTGCAGCACAAATAATAAATAATCTGCACATTGTAAATAGAGATGCCCACACCGTAGATAACATTAAACAGCACAATCACAAGCAGCATCACAAGATGCACAAAACTTGCGGAAACAATTTTCACAATGGGCAAAATGCTGACGCGAAAATTCACCTTGCGCACAAGATAGCTGTAGCCTGACACACTGGCCGTAACGTTTATTGCTGCCTCCGAAAAAAAGTTCCATGCAAGAACAGCGGGTGCAAACCATGTAATGAACGGATAACCATCCTGTGCGCCGTTTCCGAGTGCAACTTGAAATACAAACCAAATCACAAGCAGTGAGGTGAGCGGTTGTATAAAAGCCCAAATCACGCCCAAAAACGAAGCTGCGTAATGCGATTTAAAATCGTTTTTCGATAAATGCCATAATAGTTTTCGATTGCCATAAATGTCGGCTAAAAAATGATAGAAAACACGAACTGTATTCACGGATAATCTCCTTGTTTAGCGGCTTAACGCTTCATTTTTCCTTTGATTTTGCTGACCAAGCGGCGGCAAAAAAGATCGGTACTGTTTGCAAAATGCATCAGTTTATAGGAAAGCGAGTTTTTAATGACGCGCATTTCTGTTTCCATTTGTTGCAAATGTGCCGAATGAAAAGCAACAGATTCAAGTACCTGCACTGTGCTTTTTTTCATCATTGTATCATCTGCGCGCAACAATGCCCGTATCATCTCTTTGTTTTCGGACTCTTGCTGCTGCACGTGCTGCACGGTTTTCGCTTTTTCATACCACGCCGCATACTCTGCTGCCATTTCCTCTGTCGTTTTAAAATGCAGTGTTGCAAGATGTTTTGTGACGGTTTGATATTGCTGTGTGTCGCACACATCCGTGTAAAGCACCTGAAGCACCTCTTTGGCTGAGGGACGTGCCGACACAAGCCAGCCGCATTGCATCTTTTCCACACGCTCCGTCAATGCGCCTTGCCGTGTTGCCACAACAGGGATGCCACACTGCAAAACCTCAGTCAGTACATAGCAATATGTTTCGGGAACAAGCGTCAAAATACAGACAACATCAATTTGATTTTCCTGTAAAACATGCGGTAGATTTTCTTGCGCATATGGACCGATGCAGTGCACATTGCTGCCTTTGAGCGTTGCAAGCAGCGGGTCGCCGAGCTGGCCGATTAAAAACCACTCAATGGTTTGATTTCCCGCCGCAATCATCTCACGCATGAGGACGCTGCCTTTGTCTTCGCTCAGCGCACCCACAAAAGCCACGTGCAGTCTTGATTGTGCTTTTTTACATGCCACGGCGGACTGCTTTGGCGTGCCATGCGGCAGCACGATCAGTTTGTCTGCAAGCGTGGGAAAAAAGTTTTTGACGGTTTCATTGACATAATTCGACGGCACAAACATCGTTTGACACAGTTGTAATGCCTTTTCATTTTCTGTACGCCAACGCCGAATCAGCTCCTGTGTTTGGTATACAAAACCATGTGATTTTCTGCATGCTGCGCACATACTTTCGGTTTCTCTGCCAATGCACGATTCTTTTTGCGCATTGACCAGTCTTGTTTCAGGGCAAACCATATAAAAATCATGAAATGTGAAAAACACAGGAATCTGCAAGGCGGCAGCTTCATAAAAAACATCCAGCGAAAGCCCCGCGATGTGCTGCACATGCACAATATCTACCGATAAACCAATGAGAATCCTGCGCATAATTGCGGCCATGGCACGGCTGCGGTATACTGGGTATGGCGTACTGTCCTCCACTGGAAAACGCAGCGCAAAACTTTGCGCCGCCGTATAAATGCTCACACGTAAAAAGCCCGCATCGCGCGCGAGCTCTACTATATTATACGTTATGTGCATGGCGTCTGTCAAATCTCGCACATGAAGCTGTGTGCCGCCCAAGTTATCCACTGCATCCGCATGAAAACTGCGGTGGCTCACATATAAAATTGTTTTTTTGCCGTTTTGCAGTGCGGTATGCAATGCAATGTTTTGTTGTATGACTTCTAGCGGATTCTGTTCGCAAAACAGTTGTAAATCACGCATTTGCAGCGGATAGCGTCGATATAAAATACGACTGTTCTCGGCCGCAAGGCTTTGTTTTTGTATTTCTGTAAACGACATTGAGCCGCTGTGATAAATATAGGTATCATCACACAACACATGACGGTAGCCAAGCTGCGAGGCGCGAAAACAGAAATCGTTCTCCTCGCCGTATCCTTTGCCAAACGTTGCGGCGTCAAACAACCCGACGTCTTGCAATGTTTTGCGCCGAATGAACATACAATATCCGACGGCAACCGGAATTTGCGGATAGTAGCGCATACTGCACGCTGTAATCAACGCAGCATAACGGTCGATGGTAAAGCCGGTTGGCACGACATTGTCTTTGCAATAATCCGGAACACTGCAAATGGCAGCGTTATTGCTCAGCGGCGTAACCGTGCCGATGGATAAATCAGAATCCGCACAGGCTAGCAGTTTCTCAACCCAATTCTCGGTCACGATTGTATCAGAATTCAAAAGAATGACATCGCGGGTTTCATCGTATCCCATTCCGTAATTGACTGTGGCGGAAAAGCCTAAGTTATTTTCATTGCAAAGCACCGTAAACTCGGGCGATGACAGACGGTCAAGGTATGGCGTCATTTGCACGTCTGTGCTTTTATCATTGATTAACAGTACGCGGTGACGAGTCAAATCAGTATTGCGACGAATACTTTCCACGCATTGCATCAGTTCCTGTCGCGCGTTGAAAACAGGAATGATAATGTCTACGCCTTGTTCTGTCGAAGCTTCTATCATTTACAGTATTCCTTTCCGGTCGGATATTGTTTGAATTTGCACCGTATCATAAATGTGTAACAGCGCTTGCAGATTTGCTTCGCGGTTGTTCACCACTGCCGCTTTTTGCCGCGCAGCTTGTGAAATACGCATGCAAAGCGTATCATCTTCAAAGAGGCATCGGATATAATATGTCGCCATATTGCTTTCTGACAGAGGATATACGAAACCGTCTTTCCCCTGCTCGATTCGGCTGGTAACACCGCCCACAAAGCTTGCCACCACCGGCGTGCCAAGTATTTTGGCTTCACTGATGGAATTAGATTCGTTTTCAATGGTGGAACAACTCACAAACACGTGTGTTTTGAGATATTGTTCTTTCATTTCTTTTTCATTCAGCACTCCGATAAAACAGATGTGCTTTTCAATGCCATAACGTCGCATCAGTTTTTGACAGTATGATTGATACTCAAAAAAGAAAGAAACACCCGCACGCACGATGGCGTTGTTGGATGTAACAGGCGGCGTGCCCGCAATATTGACCATGATATCGGGGTAATCTTTGACAAGTTCCGCGAGCACGGGCAAAAACAGATGCAAGCCTTTGATTGGGTATTTGCCTTGGCTGATTAAAATGGAATGCCGCTGACAGGCGTCGATATTCCATACGCCGGAATAAAAACTGTCACGCAAAATTTCATTGCAAAAATGATATTGCAGATGCGGATTAAGCTGCAACGCACACGCCTTGTCCCAGTCTGTGCGGCCTATGACATGCTTTGCTATTTGCAACGTTTTGCGTTCCGCCTGTGCATTTTTCAAAAAAAGCAATTGATTATCTTTGATATCATCGCCGCAATACACGCGGCTCATCAACACTTTCAGCGGATTGCGATGCGTATATCGCCGCGGCAAGCCATACAAATACTGCTGCGCACAAACAAAAAGCATTCCTTGTATGGAAATGACAGTGTTTGCCGCATCCGCCTCCTGCATCATATCCCATGTGTGTGTATATTCTGTGCCGAAAATATGCACCACATGCGGGCGCACTTCATCCAATAGGCGACGAAACAAGCTTCGGTAATTTTTCTGCACCGGAAACACGAGATAGGTTATATTGTCACAGACAATGCGCTTTTCTTCCCGCACTAAAATACTGGGTGCAAGCACGGTCAGCTCAATTTCGGCATGGCGCTTGATGCCGTTTACCTGTCCGGTAATCCAGCTTCCGGTATCCGGCACATCCAGGGCAAGCGCCTTCGCCGCATCCGGCAATGGCAGATTGACAAGCCACATCATTTTCATTGGGTATCCTCTTTCGAGCTCATTTTATAGAAAGTGCGCGTGATAACCGCCGATACGGCCGGCGGTGTAAATGCGTAATATGTTTTTTTAATTTCATCGGCCGGTATTGTTTGACCGGCTGCGTGCAGGCAAAAATTTTCTACCTGTTTTATCGGTGTGGGCTGATTTGCCAACAATGTGCAGCACAGCGGATACTGCCGTAAAAAAGGCAAAGCTGCATCATCAGCATGTTGCGCAAAATGCAAAATGGGCTTGCCTGTGCCAAGATAGGCAAATATCTTGCTGGGAAGTTGCCGTGCGTCGACATTGCCAATGCTGACAAGAATGTCTGCTTGTGCAATCCATTGTTCGGCCTGCGCTTGTGGCAACACACCCGTCATCAGCAAACGCGTGCCAAGTGCCTTTTTGGTTGCCGCAAAATATTCCGGCGGAAATTGCTCATATCCCCCGCCCACAAGTATCAGCCGCAAGCGCGCGTCTGTCATTGCGGCAAATTGTTCCAATACAAACAAAGGATCACGCACCTTGCGTGATACGTTGCCTACAAAAACACAGTCAACGGTTGTGTGCGGCGCGCTTTGCGCTCGAGGATGAAAGGCAAGTGCAGGAAAGGGCAACAGCACTGTTTTGGGCAGACACTTTTCAAGTGGCGTGCCTAGATATTGCTGTTGCATCAACTGTGTAACAAACACACAATCACAATGATGCAATACTTTTTCTTCTAAATGCAAATCTTGTTGGCGATGGTAGAAAGGGCCTGTGTAATAAGGGTCCCACAGAATCGGCATTTTTTTGGGGCTTATCTGTGCTGCCGCAAGAGCAAACGCTGTATGATGCGGCGCACTGGCTGTCAAAACCGCATCAAATGATTCTGCCGCGCATAGCGTTTCTATCTCTTTTTTGACGCAGCGACAGCGCGGGCCATTGCGCAATACCAAATGCTGAAAAGCTGCCACAGCCGCCTTGGGATGTAAAAACAACTTGTATATAATGTGTAGATTGCTTTCGCCGCGATTTTTCCCTTGCTGCACAATGGCATGCAACGCATTTTCTCCGGTGCAAATCGCGGTGTGCATTTGCACACCCGGTTGTACTGCCGGATGTGTGTTTGTGTCGTTTACGAATTCTAGTAACGTAACCGCGTGTCCCTCCGCAGCCATCTGGACGCACAACGTGCGCATTAAATTCGGTGTGGCACCATTGGGCTCGTCTATGGAATCAATCACGAAAAGCAGCTTCATATCCGGCCTCACTTCCCACGCTATTGTCTATCATAGTATAATACAGTTGGCCGCAAAAGTAAAGACACACAGTCGATTCGACGTTGTTTGCAAACACGCAATCCGATATAAAAGCGAGTGCGATATAGATGATATTTTAAATATTACGACAAAAAGCAAAACCCCATAGAACAGCCATCAAGGCCATTCTATGGGGTTTTATGTGGAGGTGTCGGGCAGATTTGAACTGCCGCATAGAGGTTT
>JAVXRV010000120.1:0-5838 GCA_036643515.1 Ruthenibacterium sp. | reverse complement strand
AAGTCCAACAAGGGGAGCCACGTAGAAACGCCCGCAGCACTGGCTTGCGGGCGTTTTCTCTTTTTAAAATAACCCACTTCAATTTTTTGAATTATGTACAAGTAGATAGACATATGCGGTGACGTATTTTAGGGCACAAGCCCAGTATGTGTCCATTTAGTAGCGTGAATGATACGAAAATTCGACAAACAGGCAATGATAATTGACAAAAAGTATGCAATGGTTTATGATATAAACATATCATTTTTTAAAACTGATTACTGTAAAAATGCCTGTGTGGAGGTAATTCGTTAGGCAAGAGAAATATTCAGACTATAAAAACAAAGCGCGGAGGATTAGTGTGGAACAGGAATACGAAACGATTGACTTAAGAGAACTATTTGGTATTATTCGCGGCCACTTGCTGATGATACTAACCGTGGCAATTTTATTTGCCGTCGGTGGCGGATTGTTTACTGCATTTTTGATAACGCCGCAGTATGAAGCAAGTGCAACTATGATTGTAAATACACGGCAAGATCAAAGTGCCGTTGTGACAAGTGACCAATTGAACTCGGCTCGAAACCTTGTGTCGACATATGGCATCATTGTACGCAGTGATATGGTGCTTGACAAAGTGATCGCGGCGCTGAATTTGCCCATGAATTATCAAGAGCTTGGCAAAAAGGTAACGGTTTCGGCTGTCAACGAAACGCAGGTAATGGAAATTACCGCGACGGATCCCGACCCCGCGCTTGCAAAAGCCATTGTGAAGGAAATTACCAAAATTTCGCCGGATGTGATTATGGACACGGTGGAAGCAGGCTCTGTGAAGGTGATTTCCGAATCCAGAGCCGGCGAAAATCCGGTGTCACCTAATTTGATGATGAATATTGCGGTTTCGTTTATGCTTGGCCTTGTTGTTACCACGGGCATTGTGCTACTCAAGGAAATGCTCAACAACACCTTTAAAACAGACGCTGATATTACGAAGAATCTGCATCTTCCGATTCTGGGCGTCATTCCGAAAGTGGGGGATAAATAGCCATGAGAACGAAAAAATCCAAGCGCAAAGTGACGGATGAACGCAAATTGCAGCTCATTAGCAATAACGCCTCCTTTCCTTTTGTAGAAGCCTATAAGGCGTTACGCACCAATTTAAACTTTATGGCTGTGGCCAATCATTATAAAAAAATCATTATCACCAGTGCTATCCCGCAAGAGGGCAAAAGCAACGTCGCCATCAATCTGGCGGTGTCGATTGCCGAAACACACAAGCGTGTGCTTTTAATGGATACCGATTTGCGCAAACCAATTTTACATAAATATCTGCGCATTGGCCGCAAGGCGGCGGGCCTTACTTCCGTGCTTTCCGGTACGGCCAAATTTGCCGATGCACGCATCTGCTATACGGACATTGGCATTGATGTATTGACCGCCGGTGCGCTTCCGCCAAATCCGGCAGAATTGCTTGGCAGCGCAACGATGGAACAATTGTTGATTGCGCTTGAAAAAGAATATGATTATATCATTATGGACACACCGCCGGTTTCCGTGGTAACAGATGCGGCTGTTTTGGGCCGTTTTGCAGATGGCGCAATCCTTGTGATTCGTCAACAACATGCAACCATTGAATCAGCAAAATTGGCGCAGAAAAACCTCGAGTCTGCCGGTGTGAAAGTGATTGGCGCGGTGCTGAATGACTTTGACGCAAAAACAACACATCAAGGCGGTGGCGGCGGTTATTATTATTCCAAGGATTATGAATATAAAGAGAATTAGGCGGCGATGAAAAACCGCTTCATTTGCGCGGCATGGAAAGGAGCCTTTTTGACCGATTTACATTGCCATATTCTACCGGGCATTGATGATGGCTCAAAGAGTATTGAAACTTCGCTCACATTGTTGCAGCAGCAAAAGGAGCAAGGCGTCACACATATTGCCTATACGCCCCATTTTCGATGCGATGAACAAGACGTCAATCTATTTTTAAAAAACAGATTGCAAAGTGTCCGTGCTCTGCACCAGGCTGCGGTGGGTATGGGCTTTTCGTTCGTGACAAAGCTTGGCGCAGAGGCTTACTTTTCGCCTACTTTGGCCGAAATTGATTTGGCGCCCATATGCTTGCAGGGCACGAAAATGATGCTGGTAGAATTGCCGGTGACCTATAATTCCAGTTTTACCATGGATGTTTTGTATGAAGTTCAGTTGCAGGGAATCACGCCCATCATTGCGCATATTGAGCGCTATCCGTATGCAGTCACGGATATGAATTTTATTTATGAGCTGGTCAATGCGGGTTGCATCATTCAAACCAACGCGGCGAGCATTGTGCGTAAAGACGCATTGTCAAAAGTAATTTTAAAACTCATTCGTTGGAATTTAATTCACATCGTTGCCAGTGATACCCACTCGGCACACCGCCGGCCGTCCAGAATGGGCGATGCGGCAACCATCATCAAGGCAAAGCTTGGCGAGCAAACGTGGCAGCAGCTTGAAGCCAATGCGGCCGGAATTTTTGCGGGTGATGAGTTCATGCCGGCAGATGCGCACTGTCCACGTAAATTTTTCGGTAAATGGATTTAATAAACCTATCCTATGTGCGTGCTGTCGCATATGCACAATTAAAATACAAAAAACGAAAGCAACCCCGTAGTTTTATGGGATTGCTTTCGTTTCTCTTAGCCGAAAAACCTCCATGCTTGAGCGTTTTTCATTTCTATTTCGCACAAAATGCATGGAGGTTTCTATGAAAATAAAACAGCTTTTACGCGTACTCTTTTTTGCGTTGTCCATCGTTTGCATGTTTGTGATTTTCGGCTTTTCTGCACAGGACGGCCCTGAAACGAGCTCCATCAGCACAGAGGTGACAGAGGTGATGGTGAGTGTGGCAAACGTCGGAAAAGTGCGCATTGACCCGAATCCGACGAGCCTTGAGTTTCAAAACTTGCATCATCTTGTGCGCAAAATGGCACATTTCAGTATCTATTGCATGCTCGCTTTTTGCGTGAGCGGCTTTTTCATTACCTTTGCATGGCGGCGTACCACAACCATATTTGTCAGCGTGTTTGTGTGTTTTTTCTATGCATGTATGGACGAAATCCACCAAAGTTTTGTCGCGGGACGCGGCCCTGCGTTCACGGATGTGCTGATTGACACCTGCGGTGCGGCACTCGGTATTTTTCTGCTCTTTGTGGCGGCGCATATTGCCGCTAAAATTGTCTGTGCACATCATAAAACAGAATAAAAAGCACGTCGCTTTAAAACGGCGTGCTTTTTTGCGTATTTTAGAACGAAAGAAACGAGCCGCGCCAGTCGGCAAGCGCCAAATGATTTACAACTGAAATACGCTTTGTCCGTCTTTGATGGTTTCGCAAACCTTGATTTGAGAAATTCTATCTTGTGCCACAGTCAAGGGGTTTTCGCTCAGAACAACAAAATCCGCTGCTTTTCCGACTTTGATGCTACCTTTGTAATCTTCTTCAAAATATTGATAGGCGGCGTTGATGGTCACGGCACGTAGCGCATCTAAAACAGAAATACATGATGATTTGTCTAAAATGATGCCTGCGTTTGTTTTGCGTGTCACGGCACACTGAATGGTTTCCAACATGTTCGGCTCAATCACCGGTGCATCTTGATGAAATGTAAACAAAATATGGTGCGCGAGCGCCGCGTGTGCAAGGCTCATTTTTTTTGCGCGTTCATAGCCGAGGTTTGCAATGTGAATATCACCCCAGTGCAGCGTATGTGCTACAAAAAAAGAGGGGATAACGTGTAACTTTTTCACGGTGTCTAATTGATTTTCCGCGAGAAACTGTGCGTGAATCATTACGGGACGCAAACTTGCGAGATTTGGATGATTGATGCAAACGGCCGCAACGGCATCCAGATATTGCTGCGCGGCGGCGTCGCCGTTGCAGTGCGCGAGAATTTGCATGTTCTCAACAGCGGCCTGTTCTACGGCTTCTGCCACGGCGGCGTCCGACATGGTGCCATATCCGCAGGTGTCACCGTCGAGATACGGCGTTTTCATCCATGCGGTTTTTACCTGCGGTGAGCCATCGAGAATGATTTTATATCCGCCAATTTTAAAATGCCGGTCGTAGGTGCGCACGGCATGCGGAAATGCGGCTGCAAGTGGGTGTAGAGAGGGCATGTCCGCATAGCCAACCACATCTACCTTGAGCAGATTGCTTTCCACAAGCGCAGTGTATAGTGGCAGCATTTGTGCCACCATCATGCCCTCCTGTACGGTGGAAATGCCATAGGAAAGATATTTTTGTTGCGCTTTGCGGTAGGCATTCATCATGGTTTCCATGTCGGCCATCGGCACTTGTTTGATGCAGTTGATGTAGGCGCTTTCTTCCATATACCCCGTGAGTACGCCGTTTTCGCAGCCGATAACACCGCCAATCGGCGAAACGCTGTCGGGCGTGTAGCCAAGCAGTGTCAGTGCGGCCGTGTTCAGAACGCCACAGTGACCGGACTGGTGCTGTAGCACAAGCGGATTTTCTGGCGCAACGGTATCTAAAAATATTTTGTCGGGATGTCGCTTTTCGGCAAGTGTGTTGTGATCATAGCCTTTTGCAACAATCCATGCACCGGGCGTGAGATGATTTTCACGGATAAACGCCACGATGCGCATCTTAATGTCCGCAAAAGAGATGGTTCCTTCAAGAGCAACTTGTAATTGCGCGTTGGCATAGGACGAAAAATGTCCATGTGCGTCGATAAAAGCGGGCATCATTGTTTTGCCCGCAAGGTCTACTAACACAGCATTCGGCGCATCGGCATGTAAACCGTCAAAATCGCCCACGCGTTCAATCATGCCGTCACGCGTTAAAACAGCTTGTGGCATGTCGTGCTCCATGGTGAGAATGGTGCCGCCGTAATAAAGTTTTTCCATGTGTGCTCCTTTCTTTGTTTGCACTTAGCATGTCCCACGGTTTGGCAAGTTATCCGATGGTAACAAAAAATGCGCCCGCAAATGCGAACGATTTTATTCAAGTGCTTTTGAATAAATTATTTAATCTTTTTCGCTTTTTTAATCAGCTCCGGCTGCACAACAACCGGCCGCTCAGCAGTCGGTGTGAACACAGCCGCGTTTTTGTCTGATTTCTTCGGTTTCTTAGCTTCTTTTTTAATGTTTCTGTCGCCCATTTTAATCCCTGTCTTTCTTAATTTGATGGATGTTCGGTCAGATTTTTCGTCAGTAAACAAACGCACACAACACGGCACGTAAGTCACAAATTGATGTCTGGATTTTATGCCGTTGGCGATTTTTTTGCTGTCCTGTTCGCGGAAACAAGTCTACCCAATTTGGGCTATAAGAAACATATCTACGACCTCACGATGCGCAAGTAGGGGACAGAGGTACACATTCGTCTCTTACTATATAATACCACGGCTTTTGTCGTTGTCTACTCGAAAGGGTTGAATGCTGAAGGCAACAATTGCACCATGCTAACCGGTTCTTGCAAATTCTGCAACAACCACTTTTTCATTCAGTTCGCCATCTTCAAATTCGTCCGGCATATTGACATCTATTTTCGTCAGACATCGACCGTCTGATAAATTATCATTTCGCAGAGAAATGCGGATAATCTTTTGTTGCTTTTCACCGAATACATGATATAATTTCTGGTATAAAGGTATCAAAAGGTTGCACAAAGCAAGAAACCGAACAGACTATACAGAGGAAAACTTCAGCGAGTTTATTAAGCAGAATTCCGAAAATGACATCGACATCATGAAGAATCTGGCAACACGATATTATGCAACGCATCCAGCGTATGTACCTCGGTAAAATAAAAAAGAAAGAATGTGCTGTAAAATGATAACATTTTTGATTGCCCT
>JAVXRV010000119.1:0-5839 GCA_036643515.1 Ruthenibacterium sp. | reverse complement strand
CAACGTCGACCATTAAAATGATATGCACATGATTTGGCATCACCACATAGTGTGCAACGGTTACGCCCGCAATATGATTTTCGATTTCAGCAATATTTTGGCTGGCAATTTTACCGACCGAACTGAAATGCATGACACCGTCGAGAATATCACCAAACAAATTCGCTTTGTCTTTTGTGCAGATTGTGATAAAATATGCGCCGTTTTGTGAATAATCATATGTCTGCAAGCGCATTTTTTTTCGCTGCGGTAAATTTGTCATGATGCCTCACCATCGCAACGTGTTAATATGATTTTTTCAGCAAACTTTTACGCAGCAACGAGAACTCGAAAAAGTCGGTATAATACGACTGCGAGCATAAAATCGGCACACAGAGGTCGTTGTAGCTCACTTCGTCCATCAGCAAAAGCGCCTCCTGCTCGCCGACACACAGACGGCTGCGCAAAATGGCGTCGCCGTAAAATGGCTTGAGGCGCGTGATGTGGCTGATGATTTGTATGCCGAAATGCTGCTCGAGCACTTCAAAAATCGAGCGCGACCAATCGAGATTGTGGTAATCCGTTTTGCCGAGCGCCTCGATGCTGATATAATCAATGGAATAAATGACGGGGCGCTTGTCGGCCAAAATGCGTTTTTCGCACACGAGCACTTCAGCATTTTCGTCCAAATGCAGCCGCTGCGCAAGCGCTTCGGTGCACAAAATGCTGTAAATCTGCAAAGAATCGGTATTCGGGTGTAGCCCTGCGTTTTGAATCAGCGTGGCATATTCGCATTTTAAATCGAGCCGATTGCCGGTTTTTAGTGCGTCGTGATTGATGAGCGTGCCAACGCCGCGCACGCGCTCAATAATGCCGGCGCGCGCCAAATTCGACAGTGAGTCGCGAATTACCGAGCGGCTCACTTCAAATTCGTTCGCCAAATCCACCTCGGCCGGCAGACGCACCGCATTTTGATAAACACCGTGTTCAATCGCTTCAATCATCAAAGAGGATACTTTTGAGGACATCACATTGCCGCCAAGCCGGCTGTAATCTGAACTGTGCTTTTCCATAGGACACTCCTGCTTTTTTATATAGTATGTCTTATTATACTACATCGGCTGCAAAAAATCGAGTGGTATTTGCGACAATCTCGAAAGGAGAACGAAGCGAGAGAAAAATTTTGTGTATTTGCGATAAAATGCCGGCATAATTTTGGTTATTTTCAGTATTGTGTCATAAGACAAAAAAAGGTATGATAAGGTGTAACAATAATAAGTATGACTTATAAAAATTTTGAACACTGTCGCGTGAATCTGTCGCGTGCATCTGAAAGGAAAACGGTATGAAAAACAAAACAGCGTATGCAATCAAAGGCCAAATTGTGTTTAACAAACAAAAAAGTGAGCTCTGCATTCTGCCAAACACTTGGCTGGTGCAAGAAGATGGAAAAGTTGTCGGCACGTTTGAAACTCTGCCGGAAGCTTATGCCAATATTCCGCAAAAAGATTATGGCGATGCCATCATCATTCCCGGCCTTGTTGATTTGCATGTGCATGCGCCGCAGTATGCGTTTCGCGGCATGGGCATGGATTTAGAGCTGCTCGATTGGCTGAACACCTATACATTTCCCGAGGAATCAAAGTATGGTGCGGCCGAATATGCCAACAAAGCCTATGGCATGTTTGTGGAGGATTTGAAAAACAGCGCCACCACACGCGCGTGCATTTTTGCCACCATTCACACGCCGGCCACATTGCATTTGATGCGCATGCTTGAAAAAAGCGGCATGCACGCCTTTGTCGGCAAGGTGAATATGGACAGAAACAGTCCCGATTATTTGTGCGAAACAACAAACGGCTCTGTGGCGGCAACGCTTGACTGGCTGTCGCAATGCGACACCAAAAATGTAAAACCGATGTTGACACCGCGTTTTGTGCCCTCGTGCACCGACGCGCTGATGCGGGAACTTGCAAAAATTCAGGCAGAAAAAAACCTGCCGGTGCAATCGCATTTATCCGAAAACCCAAGCGAAATTGCATGGGTGCGTGAACTTGCGCCGAAATCCAAAAACTATGGCGACGCATACGCGCGGTTTAATTTGTTCGGCAACGAAGTGCCCACCGTGATGGCACACTGCGTTTACTGTGAGCCGGCGGAAATCGAAAGCATGAAAGCGCGCGGCGTATATGTGGCGCATTGCCCGCAGTCAAACACCAATCTCGCCTCCGGCATTGCGCCGGCACGCACCTATCTTGACGCCGATATGCACATCGGCCTTGGCAGTGACATCGCCGGTGGCATGAGCATTTCCATCCTGCGCGCCATGTCAGACGCGGTGCAGATGTCGAAAATGCGTTGGCGCTATGTAGACGACACGCAAAAGCCGCTCACCTTGCCCGAGGTGCTGTATATGGCGACAAAAGGCGGTGGAGAATTTTTCGGAAAAGTGGGCAGTTTTGAGCCGGATTATGAATTTGATGCCGTGGTGCTCGACGATAAAAACTTGTCGCATCCGCAGGAATTGTCGATTGTGAGCCGGCTGGAGCGCCTTATGAATTTGGCAGACGATCGCAACATTTGTGCAAAATATATTGCCGGTGTTGCGGTGAAATAATAGAAAGATGGAGGAATGCAAGATGAATATAGGACAAAGCGTAATTCGTGTTGACGCCTATGAAAAGGTAACCGGCCGCGCAAAATACACAGACGATTTAACACCGCAGGACGCGCTTGTTGCAAAAGTGCTGCACAGCACCATTGCAAATGGCGTTGTAAAAAGCATGGACGTGAAAGAAGCTGAAAAAGTACCTGGTGTCGTCAAAATAGTGACTTGCTTTGATGTGCCGGACATTCAGTTTCCGACGTCGGGGCATCCGTGGAGCACCGAAAAGGTGCATCAAGATACCGCTGACCGCAAATTACTCAATACGCGCGTGCGCATTTATGGCGACGACATCGCGGCCGTGGTGGCAACAGACAATGTGGCCGCCGACAGAGCGCTGCGCGCCATCAAAGTGGAGTATGAAACCTATCCGGTTTATATCCATCCGTGCGATGCCATGGCCGAGGGTGCCATTGCCATTCACGCAGAAAAACCGGACAATATTCTCGCGCACACTGGCTGGGCAAACGGCGATGAACCGTTTGAAAAAGTGGTGGAAGCCGAAAAAGACCTCCTGATTCTCGACAAAAGCTATGCGGTGCAAACCGTGCAGCACTGTCACATCGAGCCGCCCATTTCGTATGCGTACATGGAAAAAGGCCGCATTGTCGTGGTTTCTTCAACGCAGATTCCACATATTATGCGCCGTGTCATCGGGCAGGCGCTCGGTATACCATGGGGCAAAATTCGCGTGATTAAACCGTATATCGGCGGCGGATTCGGCAACAAACAAGACGTGTTGTATGAGCCGCTGAACGCCTATTTGTGCACACAGGTTGGCGGACGAACCGTGAAACTAGACATCAGCCGCGAGGAAACGATGGCGCTCACACGCGTGCGTCACGCTGTGGAAATGAATATAAAAACCGCCGTGCGCAAAGATGGCCGCATGGTCACAAGAAAGCTCAAATCGGTGTCGAATCAAGGCGGATACGCGAGCCACGGTCACGCGATTGTCACCAATGGCACCATCGAATTTCG
The DNA here is from genome assembly GCA_036643515.1 of Ruthenibacterium sp. Lineage (GTDB taxonomy): Bacteria > Bacillota > Clostridia > Oscillospirales > Ruminococcaceae > Ruthenibacterium. The sequence continues at coordinate 2,214 of JAVXRV010000119.1, read as the reverse complement.
CCATTTGTATCAGGAAGAAAAATCCATGCAGGCCGACGCCTACACGGTGTATACCAACATCGCAACCGGCGGCGCAATGCGCGGCTACGGCATTCCACAGGCGTGCTTTGTACAAGAATCGCACATGGACGATTTGGCGCTCATGCTGCATATGGACCCGATTGAACTGCGCCTTAAAAACTGCATGAAACTAGGCTATGTTGACCCAGCCCCGGGCATCGCAATCACTTGCCACAGCACCGGCCTTGAAGAATGTATTGCTAAAGGCAGAAAGGCCATGGATTGGGATAAAAAGCGCAAAGAATACGCAAACCAAACCGGCGATATCCGCCGCGGTATCGGCATGGCGAGTTTCAGCTATAAAACCGGCGTGTATCCCATTTCTCTCGAAACGGCGTCCGCACGGCTTGTGTTAAACCAAGACGGCTCGGCGCAATTGCAAATGAGCGCAACCGAAATCGGCCAAGGTGCAGACACGGTCTTTACGCAAATGGCGGCCGAGGCTTGCGGCTTGCGGATGGAGGACATTCACATTGTTTCCACGCAGGACACCGACGTTTCGCCGTTCGATACCGGCGCATATGCCAGCCGTCAAACCTATGTTTCCGGCATGGCGTGCAAAAAAACAGGTGAGTTGTTTAAACAGCATATTCTCGAATACGTCAACTTTTTGAATGGCATGGAGGTCGACACACTCGATGTTGTGGAGGGCAATGTGGTGCACAAAGCGTCCGGCCGCCACATCATGACGATGGGCGAACTTGCCTTGCAAGCGTTTTATAACCTCAAAAAAACACAGCATATCACGGCGGAGGCAACCCATCATTGCACCGACAACACCTATGCGTTCGGCGCGTGCTTTGCAGAGATTGAAGTGGACATTCCGCTTGGCAAAATCAAGGTGCTGAATATCATGAATATACATGACAGCGGCGTTTTAATCAACCCGAAACTGGCCGAAGCGCAGGTGCACGGCGGCATGAGCATGGGGCTTGGCTATGGCCTGAGCGAGCAATTATTGTTCGACGACAAAGGCCGTGCGCTCAACAACAATCTGCTGGATTACAAACTGCCCACGTCGATGGATACCCCCGATTTGCAGGTGGATTTTGTTGAAACCGTTGACCCGACAGGCCCGTACGGCAACAAAGCATTGGGCGAGCCGCCCGCCATTCCTGTGGCGCCGGCACTGCGCAATGCGCTGCTGAACGCCACCGGCGTTGCGGTAGACAGCTTGCCGCTCAACCCGCAAAAATTGATTGAACATTTCGCGCAGGCAGGTTTATTGCAAAAGGGAGGCGCAAAATAATGTATGATATTGAAAAATTGACCATTGCAAAAACAGTGGACGAAGCCATTGCGGCGCTCACGGCCGACGAGGCCGCCGTCGTCATTTCCGGCGGCAGTGACGTGCTGATTAAAATTCGCGAGGGCAAACTGGCCGGTAGCAATCTCATCAGCATTCACGACATCGCCGCGCTGAAAGGCGTGTCGATGCAAAAAGATGGCACCATTGCCATTGGCCCCGCCACAAGCTTTTCGCACATCACACAAAACGAAATCATTCAAAAACACATTCCGGTGCTCGGCTGGGCAGTGGACCAAGTCGGCGGGCCGCAAATTCGCAATATCGGCACCATCGGCGGCAATGTCTGCAACGGCGTCACCAGTGCGGACAGCGCGTCCACCTTGTTTGCCCTTTGCGCAAAGCTTGAATTGACCGGCCCTGCCGGCAAACGCGTGTTGCCGATTGCTGAATTTTATGTCAGCGCCGGACGCACGGTGCGTGCGCACGACGAAATTTTGACGGCTATTTACATCACCAAAGAAAATTACGAAAATTGCGGCGCGCATTACATCAAATATGCACAGCGCAACGCCATGGATATCGCGACGCTTGGGTGCGCCGTCAATGTGCGGCTGTCAGCCGACAAAAAAACAGTGGAGATGGTGCGGCTTGCGTACGGCGTGGCCGGCCCTGTGCCGATGCGCTGTTTAGAGGCTGAAAAAGCCATCACCGGTATGGAAATTTCCGACAAAATGTTCGATACTATCGCGGAAAAAGCGGCGCAGGAAGTGAATCCGCGCACCAGTTGGCGTGCCTCGAAAGAGTTCCGTTTGCAGCTTGTGCAGGAGCTTGCCCGCCGCGTATTAAAACAGGCAATTCTCAATGCGGGAGGTAAAATCGATGCTTAAAATTATTCACATGACCGT
>JAVXRV010000118.1:0-5856 GCA_036643515.1 Ruthenibacterium sp. | reverse complement strand
ACAATCGCAAAAGGCGCTGCTGCCGATGTATAACACATCTGCAACAGCCCCTTTTTCGTTTATAATTTGATTTTTTTCAAAGACAAAATGTGATATTTCTGCGTTTGGCGGTGAATTTTAACAAATCAATCGTTTGCGCGCTCGTCGCCGAAGAAGAACAGTGCCACGGTGCCGGGGCCGGTGTGAGAACCAATGACCGTGCCGACGCTGTTAATCTGTACTTTTCCGTCGAGATGTTTGAATTTTTTTTCAATCATAGTGGCAACGGTGCGTGCGTAATCCTCACATGCAGAGTGCGAAATATAACATTTTCCGCTGTAATTCAGCCCATTGTCAGCATGTTCAACCATGCGGGCGACAAGTTCTTCCATCACGCGCGTGACGCCGCGATATTTGTCGCGCGGAATCAGCTTGCCGTTGCAATCCATATTCAGCAATGGGCAGATGTGCAACATCGTGCCAAATACGGCCGAGGCCTTTGAAATGCGGCCGCCGCGGTAATAACTGGATAAATCGGTGGAAAAAAACCAGTGATGGATGCGCAGTTTGTGGGCTTCAAGCCAGCTGCGTGAGGCTTCAAGGCCCGCCCCTTTGTCGCGCAAAGAACAAGCGGCTGTCACAAGCAAGCCATAGCCGGAGGAGGCGCCGAGAGAATCAATGATTTCAATTTTGCGTTGCGGATATTTTTCGAGCAAGGTGCCACGCGCAATGCAGGCGGATGTATAGGTGCCCGACAAACCGCTCGACAGGGTGATATGTAAGATGTCTTGTCCTTTTTTGAGGATGGGCTCAAAACATTCGAGATATTGTCCGACGCTGACCTGTGACGTGGTGGGCTGTGCGCCGTCTGTGATTTTTTGGTAAAAATCAGCGAATGGCATCGACTGACCCAGATCATCAATGTGGTCTACACCATCCAGATTAAAGTGAAAGCAGACATATGGAATTTTGTGTGCTTCAAAAAAAGAGGGCGGCATATCTGCGGTGGAACAACAAGTAAGAACGAATGCGGGCATAAAAACCTCCATGTATTACGACACAGCGGTGAATTTAAAAAATATTTCCGCGCAGGAAATTTTCAAGCAGTGCCGCGATTGCTCAATCATGATGTCATAGAAAAATGCTTAAATCACGCGCACGGTTTTCATAATGACTGCCTTTTTGGGTTTGTCACGGCCGTCAGTTTCCGTAGCCGCAATTTCATCCACCACATCCATGCCTTCCGTCACATGGCCAAACGCGGCGTAGTCACCGTCAAGATGTGACGCGTCATCGTGCATAATAAAAAACTGGCTGCCGGCAGAATTGGGCATGCCGCTACGCGCCATGCTGATGACGCCACGCGTGTGATGAATGGGATTATTGACGCCGTTACGCGCAAATTCGCCTTTGATGCCATAGCCGGGGCCGCCCATGCCGGTACCGTCCGGACAGCCGCCTTGAATCATGAAGCCTGGAATGACACGATGAAACGTAAGACCGTCATAAAAACCTTCGCTTACCAGTTTTGTAAAGTTTTCTACCGTAATCGGTGCAGCCGCGGCATCCAGTTCCAGTTTGATTTTTTTGCCGTTTTCCATAGTAATTTCAATCATTATTTTCTCCGTTTCCGCGCAGGGGTTCTGCGCAGTGTGTTATTGCTTTTAGTATATCATAATTGCGCGCAAATTTCACGCTTTTATAGCGAATTGCAAAACTTTTTCTGTATTCATATTGTTTGTCAGTGTGGGCAATTCTGCAAATTGTGTTTGGGGTGCACAGAGCGCAATATCGTCCATTTCCGGCATATTACTCCAATAACGCTTGGCGCAGTGCGTCATGCGACATTTTGGATTTTCGCGTGCGGCAATGGAAATAGTGGTATAAAATCGTTGCCAAAGCGCTTTGTATTGCATCTCAGCGGCACTTTCCGGCGGGAGTGTCAAGGTGTCCAGTGAGATAATTTTCGCCACATAATTTTGATAAACCAGCGCGGCCGCATGTGTTTTGTCAAAAATTAAAAAATTTTCCTGCATAAAGCGGCTGCAAAAATGGCTGCGCAGATAGGGCAACACGTAATTTTTGGGCGTAATCACCGCCACCAGTGCATTGCCAACTTCAGAAAACCGCAAAAAACCAAGCAGAAGATGGCACTCGTTTTTCAAGTGCAACTCTGCCGCCAAAAGCGGCTGTACGGCGGGGTGCGCAAGCAGATGCATCACTTGTGCGCCCTCGCGGTAACCGGTTTGCAAAAAGCGCAAAATCAGCATTTCTTTTTGTGGTGCGCAAGACAGAAATACGGCTTGCACCAAATCGGCTGCCGCCGAGCAGATTTTGAGCGGAATGGAGGTGTACACGCGCAAAGCCCGCGCTTCGTCGGTCACAATCGCGCGCTGCAAAAACAGGCTTGGCTGTGCGTCGTCCTCGGGCACAATGTCCATCGGTGTTTCTTTGGCGTATACGCTTTCATAAATGCAGCACAGCAAACCCTCAAAGCTACCATCATACAGATAAATTACATCTGCTGCAAAAGGCATGTAACGGCCTCCTCTCGCACGGTTTGCGCGGCGGCGCGCGGGGAAAAGCCATCGTCGGTCAAGCGCTGTAAATCGGGTGCGGCAAAAAGGCTGAGCTGCTCCATGCCGGTGACGTCGCCCACAGCAAACGCTTTCGGGTCAAGCAGCGCGCGAATGGTGGTGTCACGATTCGCGTGTGCGCCGGTAGAAAAACCACGACATGTCATGAAATATTGTGCCCGCTTGAGCACTACGCCAATGCGTTTTAAGTCCATCCAATCCAGTCGCCCGCATCGCCGCGCCGTGCGAATACGCTGTGCACTTTTTACGCCGATGCCCGGCACGCGCAGCAACATTTCGTAGCTGCAGGTGTTGATGTCCACAGGAAAAAGCGCCATGTGATGAATGGCCCAATTGCATTTTGGATCAAGATAAGGGTTGAAATTCTGATGGTCCTCGTCCAAAATTTCGTCTGCTTTGAACTGGTAAAAACGCAAAAGCCAGTCGGCTTGATAAAGGCGATGTTCGCGCAAAAGCGGCGGTTTGGTGTCAAGCGCGGGCAGTAAAGCGTTCTCTGCCACAGGAATATAGGCCGAAAAAAACACGCGCTTTAAGCTGTATTTGTGATACAACCCTTCCGTCAGCCGCAAAATTTGAAAATCAGTTTCAGGGCTTGCACCCACAATCATTTGTGTGCTTTGTCCCGCCGGAGCAAACGGCGGCGCAGCGTTATATTTTACAATTTCTGCTTTGCTTTGCAGCACACGATCGCACACTTGTTTCATGGGCGACAAAATGGCCTGCTTGCTTTTTTCGGGCGCTAAAATCGCTAGGCTCTGCTCGCTTGGCAGCTCAATGTTCACGCTCAAACGGTCGGCCAACAGGCCAAGACGCGCCACCAAAAGCGAGTCGGCGCCCGGAATGGTTTTGGCGTGAATATAACCGCGAAAATGATATTCTCCGCGCAGCAATTCCAAAACGGAAATCATTTGCTCCATGGTGTAGTCGGGATTGCGCAGCACGGCACTGGACAAAAACAAGCCCTCAATATAATTGCGCCTGTAAAAGCCGATGGTCAATTCCGCGAGTTCGCGTGGGGTAAAAGCAGCGCGCGGCACATCATTTGTGGCGCGATTGACGCAATAATGGCAGTTGTATACGCAAAAATTGCTCAGCAATACCTTTAAAAGGCTCACACAGCGGCCATCCGCCGAAAATGTGTGGCAGATGCCGGCCGAAACGGTGCTGCCAAGGCCGGTGTTGTCGCCCACGCGCGATGAACCGCTGGAGGTACAGGCGACGTCATATTTGGCGCTGTCGGTTAAAATGGTCAGTTTTTCCATGACGTCCATACGGCACACTCCTTCAAAAAGGGTTTCGTTAAAAAAGCCTCACAAAAACGCGAAGCTAAAAAATCACAGTCCGGTTTATCGTACAGCCAAACTGTTATACTGAGTTTATCAGGTCAAGAGTAAAAATCTACCACTTGGTTTTTGTTTCCACCACTTTGCCGGCGATGTATAAATTTTGTAAATCTTCCCCCATGATGATTTGCGCCTGATAATCGGGGTTGAAGGGTTGCAAAATAATGGTGTTGCCGCGGCGCACATATTTTTTTAAGGTGCCGTTGCCCTCGCCGTATACAATGACGCCGAGGTCGCCGCTTTCAAGCGTTGGCTGCCGGTGCACCAGTGCCAAATCGCCGTCGCTGATGCGCGGTTCCATGCTGTCGCCTTTGACAATGAGGTAAAAATAATTGTCGGGATCTTTAACATTTGCGGATTCCTCGCCATAATCTTCCTCAAAGGCCAGCGCATCATAGCCTGCGCGCACGGTGCCGATAATGGGAATCATATGCTCATGAAAAGCAGAAACAGGTGCGGACACAGGTGCAAGCGGCGCGTCGCAGCCGAGCAGATAGTCCGCGGTCACGCGAAAATAGGCGGCCAAAATGGCGATAGTATGCGGGTCGGGCGTGCAGCGGCCGGTTTCCCACTTGCCGACGGCCTGCTGTGTTAGCCCAAGCGCACGCGCCAGTGCAACTTGGGAAACGCCTCCGATTTTTCGCAGTTCTTTCAAGCGTTGTGCAAACATTACGCACCGCTCCTCTCATTTGATAAGTCTATCTTACTACTTGCGGTTGTGATTGTAAAGGGGAAATGTAGAAAAATAATAAAAAAAGTTGTTAAAAACACTTGACAACAACCGAAAGTTGTCGTATTCTGGAGACAAGAACAAAAAAGTGCGGTGTGAGCCGTTTTACAGGAGGTTTCTCATGAAATATGAAGTGAAAAGTTTTTTACTGAACACAATTGTGGTTTTATTCGGGGTGCTTGGGCTTGCACAGTTTTGTGCGTTTATAAGCGGAGAAAGCTCGTTTTTACAGATGCTTGCCATTGTGCCGGCTTGCGCTGCGCTTGGATATGAGGCATATTGCGCTGAAGTGCGCCTTACAAGGGCAAGGCATCGTCAGGCGGTGGCGTTGCGCGTGGTGAAAAACGAATCGGTGTCACGTTATATTGCCTCATAGAAATGGCACATGTCCATATGAACGTCAGATTAAAAAAGTGTGACATTTGTATGTAAACATTGGTAAAAGATTGACAATCATGTTGTAAGATTGTATACTGAATGCAAAGAACAATTTGTTCAAACTGATTTTTAGGAGGCATTTATTGATGAAAAAAATTCTTACCATTGCACTGACTGCTGTTTTGGCGTTATCTCTTGTTGCATGCGGCGGCGGTATCAAAGACGGCACTTATACGGCAGAAGGCGCCGAAGCCAGCCACGACTGGTTTGACACGCTGTCTGTCACATACAAAGACGGCAAAGTGGTCGAAGCTGTTTATGACGCAAAAGACGCTGCCGGTGTATTGAAAAGCAGCAAAACGGCAGAAGAATATCCGATGGAAGTTCCTCTGTCAGAGTGGATGCCCAAATTGAACGAGAATATCGTCAAAGCCGGCACTGCTGACAAAATTGAAGCCGTTGCAGGTGCAACCAATTCCAGCAACGCAGCAAAAACTTTGATGAAAGCCATCGAAGAAAATGCAAAAAAAGGCAACACCGAAACCGCGAAAGTTGCAATGCCCAAAGAGTAATCGCATCGTTTGACAGCATTTGAAAAGCACCTCGTTCAAGATGATTGAACGAGGTGCTTTTTTTGCGAAAAGCCATGAACGGTTACGAAAAAAACCGCCCACCATTCGGTGAGCGGTTTTGTGTGCAAAACAGATTAGCGCTTGGAGAACTGCGGTGCGCGACGTGCGGCTTTGAGGCCGTATTGCTTTTGCTCACAATTCAATAAATCGGCGATATTACAGCGATTTTTCAAAAGGCCATGCCGTGTTGTCCCCTA
>JAVXRV010000117.1:0-5962 GCA_036643515.1 Ruthenibacterium sp. | reverse complement strand
TGTCGGTGGTTTTGATGTTGCTCACCACGATGATGATTGCACTGTATAAACGCATCACCCACACAAGCGAGCTGGAGGGGATTTTATGAAAAACCGTTCAAAGCTGCAGCATATTTATCTCGGCCTTGTGATGATTTTAATGTATTTGCCCATTGTACTTGTGGTGATTTATTCGTTCAACCTCAGCAAAATCAGCAGTGTATGGAGCGGTTTTTCGCTCAAATGGTACGGCATTTTATTCAAAGACAAAGCCATGTTTGAGGCGCTGTGTAACAGCCTCATTCTTGCGGTTTCGGCAAGTTTGCTGGCCGCTGTCATCGGCACACTCGCGGCCGTCGGCTTCACCAAAATCAAGCCGCGCACAAAAGGCGCTGTGGAATATGTTTCCATGCTGCCGATTATGATTCCCGAAATCATCCTCGGCATGGTGTTTATGGCGTTTTTCTCGATGCTCGGCCTGCCGTTTGGTATGCTCACGCTCATTTTGGCCCATACTGCTTTTTGTATTCCTTATATTTATATGCTTGTGAAAGCGCGGCTCGTCGGCATGGACAAAAGCCTGCCCGAAGCCGCACGCGATCTTGGCGCAAGCGAATGGCACGTGTTTTTCGATATCACGCTGCCGCTTCTTTTGCCCGCCATTTTGTCCGGCATGCTGCTCAGCTTCGCGATGAGCCTCGATGATGTCATCATCAGCCTGTTTGTCACCGGCGTCAACGTCAACACTCTGCCCATCAAGGTTTATACGCAAATGAAAACCGGCGTAACACCGGAGATTAACGCGCTGTGTACCCTGATGCTGGGTGCCACCATTCTGATGGTTTTACTCTCCTTTATGATTGGGAAAAACAAAAAACCGCAAAAAAAACATTCGATACAAACCAGAAAAACGGAGGAAATTTAGATGAAAAAAATACTGTCCTTAACGCTCATTCTCGCACTTGCGCTCACGGCACTCGTCGGCTGCGGTGCGGCTTCGTCTGCCCCCGCTGTCAGCGGCGCAGCTTCTTCTGCACCGGCGGCGTCTGCTACCGGCGATGCCGAACTGAATTTGTTCACATGGGAGGGTATGTTCCCGCAGGAAGTGCTCGACGGTTTTACGGCCGAAACCGGCATCAAAGTCAATTATTCAAGCTTTGACACCGACGAAACCATGCTCGCAAAACTCGAAACCGCCAAAGGCGGCGACTATGACCTCGTGGTTGCCGACGATTATATCGTGGAAACCGCAATTGCCGAAAAACTCGTTGCTCCGCTTGATAAAGCCAAAATCACCAACATCGGCAACATCAATCCCATCTATCAAAGTCAGTTTTATGACCCCGAAAACACATACACCGTGCCCTACGGTGCCGGCGTGCAAACCATTGTGTATAACCCCACCGTCATTCAAAAAGACATCAAAGGCTATGCTGATTTGTGGGATGCCTCGCTCGCCGACAATCTTGCCATCATTGGCAACTACCGCGTCATCAACGGTATAGCGCTAAAAGTCATGGGTGAAAGCTACAATGCCACCGATACGGCCCTCATTGAAAAAGCCGGCGCAAAACTGATGGAGCTTGCACCGAATATCCGTTTAATCAAAGACGACAACGTGCAGGACGACCTTATTTCCGGCGAAGTGGGCGCAGCCGTCATGTATACAAGCCAAGTAACCGCCGCCTGCCTTGCCAATCCCGATTTGAAAGTAGTCTATCCGTCCGAAGGCGTCGGTTTTGGCATCATGCCGCAGTTTATTCCCATCAACGCACCGCACGCAGACGCCGCACACGCGTTTATCAACTATATTTTGAAACCCGAAGTGAGCAAACAGTGCTTTGAAGCGCTCGGCTATTATTGCACAAACCAAGCGGCCGATGCCTTGATTGACCCCGCCTATCAAGCATTTTTAACCCTGCCTGCCGATTTCAAGGGCAGCACCGAAATGATTCAAAACATCACCGCCGAAGCCGACGAAGCCCATGTCAAAGTATGGACGGAATTTAAAACGGCCTGCGGTCAATAATTGAAAATAATTTTCTAAAGCACCGTGACAGGCTCACCGTTTTTTCGGCGAGCCTGCTTGCTGTTTCATTCACCGAAGGAGGAAGGTTCATGGACGCCATCGCACAAAAAATTCTCACGCAAATTGACGCAAACCGCGACGCGCTGATTGCATTTGCAAAAAAGATTGCCGCTGAGGCAGAGCCCGGTTTTTATGAAGAACACACGGCGCAAAAAGTGGTGGATTTTCTCGAAAATTGCGGATTAGCGCCACAAACCGGCCTTGCACGCACCGGCGTCAAGGCGACGCTCGGTGACAAAAAGCCGCGCGTTTGCATTCTTGCAGAGCTTGACGGTGTGGCATGTCCGGCACATCCGCAGGCAAATGCCGCAAATGGTCTTGCCCATGCGTGCGGCCACAATTTGCAGCTCACGGCACTTGCGGGCGCGGCCATGGCGCTGACAGACCCTGCTGTGGCACAGGCACTTGACGGCAGCGTCGCGTTTTTTGCCGTGCCTGCGGAGGAATATGTGCGGCTTGAAACACAGGCGGCGGTGGCAAAAAGCGACGGCATTCGCTTTTGCTGCGGAAAATCCGAGTTGCTGCGTATCGGCGCGTTTTCAGACATCGACATTGCGCTAACAACACATGTGCACATGATTGAAACCGATGCCGACCTCTTGCTCGGCAACAATGCCTGCAACGGTTTTCTATGCAAGAGCGTTGTTTTTCGCGGAAAAGCTGCGCATGCCGCCACTGCGCCACATCTTGGCATCAATGCCCTCAATGCCGCCGCGCTGTCGCTGTCGGCCATCGGTATGCTGCGCGAAACCTTCCGCGAAAAAGACACCGTGCGCATTCACACCAATATTTTGCGCGGTGGCGATGCCTTAAATGTCGTGCCCGATGCGGTGACACTGGAAGCGCAACTGCGTGCCGCAAATTTAACCGCGCTGCATGATGTTTCTGCCGTGTTTGACCGCGCATGCACCGGCTGTGCGGCAGCACTTGGCGCCAAGGCTGAAATTGAAACGCACCAAGGCTATATGCCCGTGTTGCCAAGCGCGGCACACGCTGCAAGCATCGCCGCAGCAAAAACAATCGGCGGCCATTTGCACATCAAACACGCAGATTTATCCGTGCAGAACATGGCAAGCACCGACGTGGGCGATTTGACACAGGTGCTGCCTGTCATCAACTTTACACACAGCGGCGTTGCGGGCGCACTGCACAGCGCGGAATTTCACGTGACAGACGAGGAAAAAGCATACATTATTCCGGCAAAAATGATGGCGCTGCAAGTGTATGAATTGCTGAAAAACGGCGCTGTTTTGGCACAAAAAACCTTGGCGGATTTCACACCCGCGCTGACGCTTGACGCGTATATCAAACAGATTGAGGAGGCATAATTATGGCGGAACGCATCTGCTTTTTAGGGCGCGGCGGCAGCGGCAAAAGCGCTGTCGCGCAAAATTTGAGCCACGCATTGGCGCAAAAAGGGTATCATGTGCTACTCATCGGCAATGATATCAGCCTTTCCTCTACTCTTTTATTGCGCGGTGAAATGGATATTTACCCTGCACTGGAAGAATATCGCGAAAAATATGAAATTGATTTGCACGACTATATTCTTGCCACGCCGAGCGGCGTTTATTGTCTGGAACTTGGCAGCATTGACCCCGGCATCGGCTGTATGGCGCGCGGCATCAATTTGATTGACGAAATGCTTGACACACAGGGCATATCGAACGATTTGCAACTTGATTATATTTTATACGATATATCGGGAGAAACGCCTTGCACCGGCTACATATTGCCCATTCGAGAGGGGCTCATGCAGCGCTGTTTGATTGTGACAAACGGCAGTTTTGCCGCCGTCACCACCGCAAACACCATTTTACAGGCGGTGGTGACCGCGTCCGGCGAGGAGAATTTTCCGGTACAGCTCATTGTCAACTGCGCCGAATGCCGCGAAGAACTTGCCACCTATGCGCGCCGCGCCACCATTGAAATTTTGGCGTTTCTCAACTACGACGAGGAGGTGGAATATTCCTCTCTCGCGGGCAAAACTGTCTTTTCCACCAACCCCACCAGCATCGCCGCCACGCATTTTTCGCAAATTGCCGATGATTTACTCTGCGGCGCAATTCCCACCGCATTGACGCCGTTTCCGCGCCGCGACCTGATTGTGTGGCTGCGCGACTGGCAGCACCGTGAATTGTCGCGCCGTCTTGCGCTCGCGGAGGAAAAGCGCAATGGTGTATGACGTAACGCTTGCCGGCGGCCGCGTGGTCGACACCGATCACAAAACCTCGCGCATCGCAAATGTGGCGATAAACGGTTCAAAAATTGCCGCCGTATCCACAGACCCGCTGCCCGCCAAACGCACGATTGACGTTTCCGGAAACATCGTCGCACCGGGCTTTATTGACGCGCACGCGCATCTTGACGGCTACGATTATGGCGGACGGCTTTCGGTTTTGCAAGGCATCACCACCACCGTCGGCGGAAACTGCGGACTGTCGCCCATTGATATGGCCACTTTTTTTAACGAACAGTCGGCCAAAGGATTTGTGCTCAACCAAATGATGTGCATTGGACATTCATTTTCTCTGCGGCAGGCCGTCGGCATCACCGACACCGGCGTAAAAGCGGGCGCGGCGCAGCTTGACAGCATGGTGCGGCTTGCGACAAAAGCGCTCGACGACGGCGCGTGCGGCATCTCGCTCGGCCTTGACTACGCGCCCGGCACCTCGCTTGCCGAAATTGATGCCATGGCGCAGCTTGCCGCCGATTATGGGCGCATTTTAAGCGTACATACGCGGTTATTTACGCAAAACGACCTTTACTCGCTCTATGAAATGCTCGCCGCCGTCAAACGCACGGGCGGGCGGCTTTTGTTCAGCCATTTTGTGTATCAATACAGCGGATTTGGCACGATGGAACCTGCCATCAATGTGCTGCGTGCCGCCCGCGGCAACGGCCTTGACGTGTGGTGTGACACCGGTATGTACACCGACTGGGCAACGTACATTAACACCTCAACATTTGACGAGCAAACCATCAAGGACAATTCTCTGCGCTTTGGCGACATGGTTGTCGCAACCGGAAAATACGTCGGTCAGCGGCTGAATCGCGATTTGTACGATTTGCTGCGCAGAAAATATCCGGATGAAGCGGTGATTTGTTTTTCGGGCTGTCCGGCAGAAATTTTTGCCGCCATGCGCGAGCCGTATGCCATGATGAGCACCGATGCGGGCGCATATGCACCGGGCGAAGGACATCCGCAGATTGCGGGCAGTTTTCCGCGTTATTTTCGCAAAATGGTGCGTGAACAGGCGATTTTGCCGCTTGAAGAAGCCGTGTATAAGGCAACACTTTTGCCGGCGCAGACGTATCAAATTCCGCACAAAGGCATTTTGCGCGCCGGATATGACGCGGATATCACCGTGTTCAACCTCGCACAAATTCACGACAACGCCGTCATGCCCGACAAGGGCGAGCCGGACACGCCGCCGAGCGGCATTCCCTATGTGATGGTGAACGGCGTGTTTGCCGTGGCAGACGGCGTGTATCAAAATACACGCAGCGGCAAAGTCATTCGATATTAAAAAAGCACGCAAAAGAGGCCGCTGACAAGCGGCCTCTTTTGCGTGTTTGGCGATGTGAAATGACGCGCGATGCTCTCTAGGGTTTTTCATCTGCCGGTGCGGATACGATAATTTGCGGCGGCAGTTCCGTCGGCACAGACGGTGGCTGTGTGCCTTTTACGTCTGCTGCATTTTCATTGCCTTTTTCAAAAAGCGTCTTTGGGTCTTTCGGCGTGCCGTTTTCCGTCAGCTCGAAAAACAAATGGTTGCCGGTGGAATTGCCTGTGCTGCCGACTGTGCCGATTGGTTCGCCTTTTTTCACACTTTGCCCGTCGGTCACGTCACAGCTTTTCATGTGTCCGTAGAGCGTCACCATGCCATTTCC
>JAVXRV010000116.1:0-5964 GCA_036643515.1 Ruthenibacterium sp. | reverse complement strand
CGGCATTCTGTTTGGCACTTTCCACAGCTTCGGCCACAATTTCAACGCCAATCAATTTTGCACAATTTTGCGCCATAGATAGGCCAATCGTGCCGGCACCACAATATAAATCAAGCAAAATATCGGTGCTTTTGAGCTGTGCAAGACGTGCGATGACGCTGTAAAGCAAATTTGCACCGGCGGTGTTCACTTGATAAAACGACAATGGGTCAAGCGCGACCGGCACATTGCTGAGCGTGTCGTGCAGCACACCGTCGCCGTATAAAACGAGTGACTTTTTGCCGGTGATGACATTGGTTTTTTCACGGTTGACATTGAGGAGAATCGTTGTAATTTGCGGAAATTCCTGTAACAAATCGGCGCAAAATTCTTCGGCATACGGAAGCTTTTTGCCGTTGACAATGAGGCATACCATCACCGTGTTTGTGTCTGCTGCGTGGCGCAGATAAATGTGGCGCACAAGGCCGGTGTGCGTGCTTTCTTTGTAAGCGGGGACGCCGAGCTGTGTCAAAATACGGCAGATGGCTGCCGTGATTTGATTCAAGAGAACCGGCTGCAACAAGCAGTCATCACACGGAATCACGCGGTGGCTGCGTCCGGCAAAAAAGCCGGCGCGCATGATGCCGTTTTCGTCGTTGAACACGGGATATTGCACTTTGTTGCGATAACGCGTGTCAGAGGGTGCACCCAAAATGGGCGAAACCGGTGCGGTAATACCACCGATGTGACACAGCGCATCGCGTACAAAACTTTCCTTTGCCTGCAACTCGGCTTCATAGGTGAGATGCGCAAAACAGCATCCGCCGCATTTGCCAAACAGCGCACAGGCGGGCGTCATGCGACCTTCACCCGGTGTAAGAATGTCTTCCACAATGCCAAACGCATAACTTTTGCACGCCTTGACAATTTTGACGGTGAGCACGTCACCGATGGCGGTAAATGGTACAAAAACGGCCTGCCCGTCGAAGCGGCCGATGCCGTTGCCGTCGTTTGAAATGGCAGTGATGGTGAGAAAAATCGATTGGTTTTTAGTGAGCATAATGCCTCCTGCGGCTGTATTGTTAAGTGGTGGCGTCTTTGCTGGCAAGATATTTGCTAGGTGGAATGCCCTTGCTTTTTTTAAAGACGCGCGAAAAATAAAACTGGTCAAAAAAGCCGACAGAAACCGCGATTTCCGCAATGGAAAGCGCTGAATTTTTGAGGAGAAAGCAGGCTTCGTTGATGCGGTATTGTGTGAGATAATCAATGGGCGATTGGCCGACATTGCTCATAAACACGCGGTAAAGGTGGCTGCGGCTGACGCCGACAGCTTTGGCGATGTCGTCAATGCTGATGTCGTGCGAATAGTTAAACTGAATGTATTTGATGGCATTGATGACGTACTGTGAGCTGGAATTGGTGCTGTGCGGCTCGGCATCCATTGCTTCCTGCATCAATTCCGCAATAAAAAGATACAGATAACCCACCATCAAGGTTTCGCTGCGTGCTTCGGGGCCACGCGATAAAAAAATATTGAGCAGTGCCTTTTTGACACGTTCAGCATTTTTACAGTGATGTACCGGCATAGAATCGCGAAAGGGAAGTTGCAGAACCAGCTTGTTGGCGCACGCGCCGTTGAAACCCACCCAATCGTATTCCCATGGGTCGTCTTTGTCAGCCGAATAAGTAATCAACTGGCTGGGCTTTGCCAAAAAAACATCGCCCGCACGCAGTTCAAACACGGTATCATTCACGGTATAAGTGCCTTTGCCGCGCACCACAAAATGAATGAGATAATGGTCGCGCACGCCGGGACCCCAAGTGTAGCACTGCTCACAGCTTTGCAAACCGCAGTTAAAAATAGACAGTTCAACATTGTCGGTATAATTTTGTTTGAAGGATTGCTTGTATGTGTTGGCCAAATCGAAATTCTCCCTTCGGTGTCATCTCCGCTTACGCTATTTTTAATTATACCAAAAAAGTCAACAAAAGTCCATGTTTCGGGAATAAAAATAGTTGTTTACTTCAATTGGCTTCTGCTATAATATAGAGTAGGAAGGGTGAGTACGATGTCTAACACAAAAGAATTGATTCAATCGATTGAGCAGGGAAATTATGATGCAACATTTCGCAAATTGTATGCGCAGGACGAGGCGGTCGTATTAAAACAACGTGCACGCTATTGTGACGCTGTGATGCAGTTCGCAAAACTATATGGCGAGCAGCGCACGGTAACACTTTATTCCGCGCCCGGACGCACGGAAATCGGCGGAAATCACACAGATCATAACAATGGCATTGTGATGGCAGCGGCGGTGAATCTTGACATCATTGCGGTGGTTTCTCAAAATGGCGACGACGTTGTGCGCGTGAAATCGGCTGGCTTTGAGCGGCAGGATGTGGTGGATTTGAGTGTGCTGACACCGCAGGAAAAAGAAACAGGCCGTTCGGCTTCGTTGATTCGTGGTGTGGCGGCGGATATCTGCGCACGCGGCGGCAAAGCGGGTGGGTTTGATGCCTATACCACGTCGGATGTTCTGCGTGGTTCGGGTCTTTCCAGTTCGGCGGCGTTTGAAGTGGTCATTGGCGCTGTTTTTAACGGCGAATATAATAATGGCAAATTTTCCGCCGTAGAAATTGCCCAAATCAGCCAATTTGCAGAAAATACGTTTTTTGGCAAGCCGAGCGGCCTCATGGATCAAACGGCTTGTTCTGTCGGTAGCGCTATCACGATTGACTTCAAAACACCGGGTGCACCCATTGTGGATGCGGTTCCGTTTGACCTTGCAAAACACGGCTATGCGCTGTGCATCACCGACACAAAAGGCAGCCATGCGGATTTGACCGATGATTATGCCGCTGTGCGCAGTGAAATGGAGAGCGTTGCGGCGTTCTTTGGCCAAAAAGTGTTGCGCGATGTCGACGAAGATGCATTTTTTGCACAAATTGCCGCTGTTCGAGCCAAAACAGGTGACCGTGCAGTGCTGCGTACCATGCACTTTTTTGCCGAATGCAAGCGCGCAAAAGCGCTTTGCAAAGCGGTGCAAGAAGACCGGTTTGATGATTTTTTACAAATGATTATCGAGGGCGGACACTCCTCGTTTGAGTTTAACCAAAATGCATACAGCAGCAAACATCCGCAGGAACAGGGTGTGTCCATCGGGCTTGCGCTCTCGCAAAAAGTGCTGCGTGGGCAAGGCGCATGGCGCTTGCAAGGCGGTGGCTTTGCGGGCACAATACAGGCATTTGTGCCAATCAATTTGCTTGACACTTATTGTTCGGTTATGAAAAAAGTGTTCGGCAGCAACGCATGCCATGTGTTGAGCGTGCGCAATTACGGCGCAATTGCCGTGTGTGAAAATTTATAACAGTTGTAAAAGAACAAGCTGTTTGTATGAATCGCAGATAGCTTGTTTTTTCTGTTTCAAAAAAAAATATAGCCTTGCAAAAAAATGTTAGGCGTGGTAATATGGCATTAACAACGAAAACTTTGACGTAGAATAGAGGAGTATTTATGAAAAAAATCATTTCAATATGCTTGGCGATAACACTTGCTTTGTCTATGACTGCCTGCGGCGCACCGGCCGCCAAAAGTGCAGTGCAGAGCGAAAGTCAAGCACAGAGCCTACCGAAAAATTTAGATTTGGGCACGCCTATTTCGAAAAACGGCGAACCGGCAGCATCTGTGGCAGCTTCTGTGGCGGCATCTTCTGCACCGACACAAACGGCGGATGTCTTTCCCGTCACGCTCACCGATGCGCTTGGTCGCAGTGTGAAAATCGAAAAACAGCCGCAAAAAATCGTCAGCGGTTATTACATTACAACCTCTATTCTGATTGCACTCGGCCTTGAAAAACAGGTGGTGGGCATAGAAGCAAAGGCGAAAACACGTCCGATTTATGCACTTGCAGCGCCTGAAATGCTCAATCTTCCGAATGTCGGCTCTGCTAAAGAGTTCGATTTAGAGGGTTGCGCGGCCTTGAAACCCGACCTTGTCATTGTGCCTGTAAAACTCAAAGACAGCGTAAAAGCGATGGAAGAATTGGGACTGACTGTCCTTGCCGTCAATCCGGAAGGAACGGAGCAATTGCAAGAAACGATTCAAAACATCGGCATTGCCACCGGCACCACCGAAACGGCCACCGGCCTCATTCGCTATCATATGAACAAAACGCAAGAGCTGACCGATTTGCTTGCGGACGCGAAAAAACCGACCGTTTATCTCGGTGGCAACAGCGCGTTTCTCAGCACAGCCGGTGCAAAAATGTATCAAAATGCGCTGATTGAAACAGCCGGCGGCAAAAACGTTGCGGCAGAACTTGCCGACAGTTACTGGGCAGATGTTTCATACGAACAAATCATTGCATGGAATCCCGATATGATTGTGCTTGCGTCTAGCGCACAGTATACCGTGCAGGACGTGCTCAGTGACAAGAATCTTGCCGGTGTGGCCGCTGTGAAAAACAAAGCGGTTTATCAAATACCCGGCGATTATGAAGCATGGGATTCTCCAGTGCCATCCTCTGTTTTAGGCTCGCTGTGGCTTGCAAGCATTCTGCATGGTGATATCTATACGCCGGAAATGTTCGCAAAAGAAGCAACGACGTTTTATCATGATTATTATGGCATCGAATACAAAGCGGCAAAAAAAGCCGCATGAGTGCAGTAGCACGCAAAAACAGAACATTTTTATGGGCGGCCTTCATTTTAATGGGGGTCGCCTTTGGCGCGTCCTTGCTGATTGGCCGCTATCCGCTGTCACCGGCCTTGCTGTTTGCGGGCGATGAACAGGAATTGCGCATCTTTTTCACACTGCGTGTGCCGCGCACGGTGATGGCACTTGTGGCGGGGTTTGGCCTTTCCGTAGCGGGCGGTGTGTATCAGTTGATTTTTAAAAATGCGCTCGCGTCGCCCGACATCATTGGCGTTTCTTCCGGCGCAAGCGCAGGCGCGGCAGTGGCGATTCTCTTTTTGGGCGGCGGCGTTTTGGCGACGGCTGTGTGTGCTTTTTTTGGCGGCCTTGCGGCCGTTTTGGTTGCATTGTTGCTTTCGGGTGCTGCCAATAAGCGCCATCATGCCACGTTTGTGCTGTCCGGCATTGCGGTCAATGCACTGGCGCAGGCCGTTCTCATGGGTCTGAAACTCACGGCTGATCCTGAACGTCAGCTTGCATCCATTGAGTTTTGGACGATGGGCAGTCTTGCCGGAATGACGGCATCAAAATTACCGATTGTTTTATGCATTACGGTTGGGGGAATGCTTGGACTGTTTTTGCTGTATCGGCAGATTGTTCTTTTGTCACTGGATGCGGATGAAGCCAAAATGCTCGGTGTTCGTGTGGATGCGCTGCGGCGGCTCGTCCTTGTTTTGGCGACGCTTGTGGTGGGCGGCATTGTGAGTGTGACAGGGCTGATTTCGTTTGTCGGCCTGCTTGCACCACATATTGCACGTCTTGTGATGAAGAACAATCGCGTGCAGACCTTGCTGTTCAGCGGCGCTGTCGGCGGAAGTTTGCTTCTAATTGCCGATTGTGTCGCACGCAGCATTGCGACGGCGGAAATTCCCGTCAGTATTTTAACCTCTCTCATTGGCGCTCCCTTTTTGATTTATCTGATTTGCAAGGGGGAGAAAGTGGCATGAATGAAACAGCGGTGTTGCAACTCGTGCATTTTTCATCCGGATATCGCGGAAAAATGATGGTGAAAAATGTTGACATACAGATAGAACAAGGCACGCTCACGGCGTTGCTTGGCCCAAACGGTAGCGGGAAAACAACGCTGATGAAAGGTATTTGCGGGTTGACGCAAAGCGAGGGCACGTGTTTACTGGCGGGAAAAGACACGCAAACGCTGCACGAAAAAGAGCGTGCGCGCGTCATGAGCTATCTGCCACAGCACAGCGGTGTGGCGTTTTCCATCTCGGTGCTTGAAATGGTGTTGATGGGGTTCAATCCGTCCTTGCGTCTGCTCGCCGTGCCAAATGCCG
>JAVXRV010000115.1:0-5976 GCA_036643515.1 Ruthenibacterium sp. | reverse complement strand
AGTTGCAAGCGCCTCCCCCTACGGGGCGGATTCGCTTCGCTCATCTCGCAGGGACAAACGCTCCGCAGGAGCGTTTCACTAGAGGCGCATCACTACGAGGCACACAGCAGGGGTACGCAAAAGGTTATTGCACCAGTAGGGACACCATATATGGTGTCCGCGTTCCCCATGTTTTGATGACATCTATCCCAATTTTCTCAAACCTACACGGCGAGAGCAGAGCCCTCGCCCTACAGGGGAACGGCACACAAAAACGCACAGCGAATCCAGTCCTCCCGCACATATATTCCTCTTTAGCTCAGTCGGTAGAGCGCGTGACTGTTAATCACGATGTCGTTGGTTCAAGTCCAACAAGGGGAGCCACGTAGAAACGCCCGCAGCACTGGCTTGCGGGCGTTTTCTATTTTTCAAATAACCCACTTTATAACCCAGTTATAACAGGTTTCCTAGACATTGATACTTTTTGCGGACGACACCGTTTTTGGTGCATATTTACTACGAAATTATCGCCGCCGCCGCAACAATTTCAAACAAGCGCTGTCCACACTGCCAAACGATTTTCAGCGGCAATGCTTTGTGAATTTCGCCTATGCGAAATCTCTCCAATTTGCGTTGCAAACTCGGCTCGACTTTCAATATTTTCGCAAACTTTCGCGTTCACCACAAGTCGCTTGGCGGCATGACACTCACTTTATACCACAGGGCGCTGTTGCAGTAGAAACAATCTGCAACAGCGCCTTTTTGCCTTTTATCCGCCGCATTGTTTGAGCGGTACGGATGTGAATTACTTGTGGTTTATTCTATGGAAAACGGCAGACGATATTTGCCAATTTGACACAAAACGACACCAGTATGTCACAAAACGACTAGTTTCTCTTGTGAAAATTGTTTGCATATTGTACAATATAACAAACAGAAGTAGAAAACAATCTCGATGTTTGGCGTGGCGTGTCAGCCACACGGATTACGCTGCACAACATTTGGCAGTAGAAATAAAAGGAGCCATTTCAATGGAAAACAGCAAAATGAAAAACCTCAAACTAAAAGCCGGCTTCTGGACGCAGCCGTTGACATATCAATTCGGAAAAATCAAGACTGCTGCGCCATGCCGCGCGGCAGATTATTTGGGTATTGCCGGTAGAATTGTTTATTTTATCATGGCGTCAGGGATTGGCGTTTTGCTTTATTACTTCACTTTGCCCCTGTTTCCCGCGGAAAATGATTTTCATGTGGCGGGTATACCGCTGTCGCTCGCAAAAATCAGCGCCGTTGCGCTTTGTGGTGTTATCACAGTGCTGATGCCATTTATTGCGTTGCTTTTGCGCCCGCTGCTTGTCGTGACCGGCACTTTATACATGACAAGTGCAGGCTATTTGCTGGCGTTTTTGTCTGATACTTTTGCCGCGCAATATGCGTGGCCGATTTGGGAGGCGCTGGCGCTGACCGTGATTATCACAGGCAGCATGGCGGCGCTGTACGCAAGCGGTATTGTTCGATACAACAAGAAAATCGGCACGATTGTAACCACGCTGTTTATTGTGTCGGTTTTCGGCAACACGATGTTGTTTTTAATTTCGCTTTTGCCCTCGATGCAGCCCGTGCTGCAACAATTGACAGGAAATGCGGCGCTCAGCACGCTTGGTTCTATTTTTGTGACGGCATCGGCTGCGCTGTTTTTATGGGTGGATTTTGATGCTGTTCGCAACACGGCGGAACAAAAACCCTCTAAAAAAGACGTTTGGCGCGTGGCCTTTACACTGGTGTTTACAGTGTTTTGGCTGTATTTCAAGTTGTTGAAATTGTTTTAAAAGTCGGCTGTATCCGACAAAATATAAAAGCAAAAAAGGAGGACTGCACAGAGGCGTTCTCTGTGCAAACAACAAATGAAAAAACAAAAAATGTCGCTCATTGCACTGATTGGCCTTACCATCGCGTTTTTCGGTTCTGTGCGTACGGTTCCGGTCATTGCGGACACCGGTTGGTCGATGATTTTGTATCTCCTCATTGCGGCGCTTGGCTTTGCGTTACCCATTGCACTGATGTCGGCGGAACTGTCCACCACATTTGAGGGACACGGCGGCGCGTCCACATGGGTGACAAATGCCCTTGGCGAGCGCTGGGGATTTATGACCTCGTGGCTGCTTTGGGTGCAGATGTTTTTTGGCATGGCGATGGTCGGCTCCACCGTCGGCGCACTGGTCGGCTATGTGATTGGCAAGCCGGAAATTGGCGAAAACGCCTTGCTTGTGTTTATTATTTTGCTCGGCACCTATTGGTTGCTGACGCTGCTCAACCTCAAGTTCGACATGACGAAAATACAGGGCAGTTATGGTGCGGTCATCGGTATTTATCTGCCGTTTGTTGTATTGATTGTGCTCGGCGTGATGTATTTGTGCAAACACGGCATTGCGCCGGGAAATTATCTGGACGGATTTACCGCGGCAAAACTGATTCCCGATTTTTCAAATTTGCACGCGCTGCCTGTTTTGACCGGTATTATCTTTATTTTTGCCGGTGTGGAGATGAGCTCTGTGCACGTTTCAGACATCAAAAATCCATCTAAAAACTATCCGATTGCCGTCATTTCTGCGGTTGTGATTGTGGTACTTTTGGAATTATGCGGTGCATTTACAATGGCAAATGCCGTGCCGCAGGGAAAAATGGAACTTTCCAATATTATGCACTCGCTCAATTATCTGGTGGTGGATGCCGGTTTGCCGGATTTTGTGGACGAAGTGCTTGCAGGATGTATTTTAATTGGTACATTGGTGACGATGTCGAGCTGGGTGCTTGGGCCGAGCAAGACGATGTTTTCCGTCGCAAAACAGGGCAATCTGCCGAAAGTGTTTCAAAAAACAAATGCGCGCGGCTTGCCGGTGGTGTTGATGATTGTGCAGGCAAGCTTTGTTTCGCTGATTGCGCTGCTGTTTCTCATCATTCCGAATGTCAACGAAGTGTTTTTAATTATAAACGTAACAACGATGCTTCTTTACTGTGTGGTCTATTTGCTTATTGCGGTTTCTGCCATTCGTTTGCGCTATACCATGCCAAATCAGCCGCGCGCGTTTCGCATTGGCAAACGTGGAAACGGTGCGATGTGGATTGTTTCCGCGCTTGCGCTGGTGGTGACGGTGCTCACGATGCTCATCGGCTTGATTGTGCCGGAGGGACTTTCGATGAGTGCGTTTGGGTACGTAATGCTGCAAATGTGCATCGTACTGCTGTTTGCGGCGGTAGCACTTGTGACTTACAAATGTAGAAAAGCATCTTGGAAAACAGAAACGGGGGAGAAAAATGCAGAAGAAATTTGACACGAACGATACCAATTTGAAAGCGCTATTTTTAGGTGACAAAGGTGAAAACGTCGATTTGTACAAAGAGTGGATGGAAAAGCTGCTCGACGATCATGTGGGTTGGCGCAAAAATTATATGCCACAGGACATGCCCGTCACCACCACAAAAGACAAGCGTGCGGAAAGTTTTCATGAAACAAAAGACCATACGATAGAGGTGCTGAATCGGCTGAGCTGCATTCTGCGCACAAATTCGCTTCCGTGGCATTCGGCCGGTCGTTTTTGGGGACATATGAACTCTGAAACGCTGATGCCGGCGATGCTTGCCTATTCGTTTGCAATGCTGTGGAACGGCAACAATGTCGCGTATGAATCCTCGCCCGGCACCTCGCAAATGGAGGAAGAAATCGGCGCGGATTTCGCCACCCTGATGGGTTTTCAAAACGGTTGGGGACATTTGGCGGCAGACGGCTCGCTTGCGAATTTGGAGGGACTGTGGTATGCGCGCAACGTGAAATCATTGCCGCTTGCCATGCGTGAAGTGGCGCCGGAGCTTGTGAAAGGTCTTGACGAATGGCATTTGCTCAATCTTTCGCCCGATGCCATTTTGGATAAAATTGCCGGACTGCCGGACGAAACGATTGACAAAATCAAAGCGTGTTCCGCACGCAGCGGCAAAAATATTCAAAAGCTCGGCAAGTGGATTGTGCCGCGCACAAAACACTATTCGTGGCTCAAGGCGGCGGATATCAGCGGCGTTGGGCTTGACCAGATTGTGGAGTGTGACGTCACCGATTTTTACAGTGTGGACATGAAGCATATGGAGCAAATTATCCGCGATCTTGCCATACAAAAAATACCGGTGCTCGGCGTTGTGGCCGTGGTCGGCTCCACCGAGGAGGGGCAAATTGATCCGGTGGATAAAATTGTCGCCCTGCGCGAAAAAATGCAAAAAGAGTTGGGCGTGTCGTTCTACATTCATGTGGATGCGGCCTACGGCGGCTATGCCCGCAGCATTTTTCTCGACGAAAACAATGAATTTATTCCATACGACAAAATTGACGCGGTGTACAAGGAACACAAGGTGTTTCAAGGCAAAAATGAGTGGCTCACCGAAGATGTTTACAATGCGTTTAAGGGCATCGAAAAGGCGGAATCCGTCACCATTGACCCGCACAAAATGGGTTATGTGCCGTATTCCGTCGGCGGCGTGGTGATTCGTCGCAAGGAAATGCGCAACGCTATTTCCTATTTTGCAACGTATGTATTTGAAAAAAACACCGGTGCACCGTCAATGCTTGGCGCTTATATCCTCGAAGGTTCCAAAGCGGGCGCGTCTGCCGCCGCCGTGTGGACGGCACACCGCGTGCTGCCGCTCAACGTCACCGGTTACGGAAAACTGATTGGCGCAAGCATCGAGGGCGCGTATCATTTTTACAACTTCTTAAAAGGGCGCACCTATCAGATTGCCGGCCATAAAATTGTCTGCCACACGCTCACAAAACCGAATTTCAACATGGTGGACTATGTTTTCAACGAAGAAGGCAACACCGATTTGTCATACGCAAACCGTTTGAACCACACGTTTTACGAGTATGCGTCCTATATTAAGGGCGGCCTGTATGACAACGAATTTATCACGTCGCACACCGATTTTGCCGAGGGCGATTATGGCGAAAGCCCGTTTGATTTTGTGCGCAGCCTCGGCTTCGACAAAGCGCAGTGGAAGAAAACCGAAAAAATAACGATTTTACGCGCGTCTTGCATGTCACCGTATATGTATGACAAAGAAACTTTTGACACATACGCCGAAAAAATTGATGCGGCCATTGCCAAAAAACTCACGTCCGTTTATGAGGAATGGGAAAACCGGTCCAAGTCATAAAATATTTGATAAAAGCGCCCGCACTTTCTTTTGAGAGTGCGGGCGCTTTTGTATATTCGCGCCCATTTGCGCAAACACTCTTGTATAGCAAACGAAAAGGGGTATTGTCATGAATTTAGACGCGAAAAAATACGACGCAATGACGAAACGCGCCTCGCCTGCGTCGCCGGTATTCACCGATTGTCTGTGGGCATTTGGCGTGGGTGGGGCAATCTGCACGCTCGGCGAATTTTGCAGCACCCTCTATGTAAATTTGGGGTTTGACAAAAATGCCGCAGGCACGCTCACAAGTGCCACATTGGTCGCTCTGTCGGCATTTTTCACGGCACTGGGGTGGTATCAAAAACTTGCATCCAAAGCGGGCGCGGGCACGCTTGTGCCCATCACGGGTTTTGCCAACGCGGTGGTTGCGCCGGCCATCGAGTTCAAATGCGAGGGATTGATATTGGGCGTCGGCGCAAAAATGTTCATCATCGCAGGGCCGGTGATTGTGTACGGCATGCTGGCAAGCGTGGCGTGGGGCATTTTATATTATTTTATCCGTCCGTTTTTAGGAGGCTGAGCATGCGAAAAGGAGATACAATTTTATTCGATACACCGCCAACTATCATGGCATTTGCGGCCGTTGGCGGCAAAAAAGAAGGCGAAGGACCGTTTGCGGCTGATTTTGACATGCTCATCAGCGACACCACCTGCGGCGAAAAAACGTGGGAAAAAGCCGAGAGCGATTTTGTGTCGCGTGCACTGGAAGCCGTGCTGCAAAAATCCAAATTGCGGCTGTCGGCGCTTGATGCCGTG
>JAVXRV010000114.1:0-6208 GCA_036643515.1 Ruthenibacterium sp. | reverse complement strand
GATACGGCACAAAAGCTCTTTGCTTTGCAAGTGCGTGGCTACACTGTCCTCAAAATAAAGCGCAAATTCTTCGTCATACGACGCGTCCGCATGATTTTTCCGTATGCTCTGCAGCCACAGATTGCGTGCGATGCCAAACAGCCATGTTTTGACAGACGATTGTTCTCGAAACCCTGACAAGCTTTGAAGCGCTTTTAAAAAGGTGTCGCTGAGCAAATCTTCTGCGCGCGTGACGTCGTGTGTGAGGCTCAATAAATATCGGTACACGTCTGTGCGATATGCAAGGTACAATTCCTCGAGTGCAAACACGCCGTCACCTCCGTTTCGTTTGATGCATCTGCCTATCAGTCGCTTTTTAAGACGGTTTGTTACAAAAAAACAGCAAAATGCCCGCAGATTTTTTCTGCGGGCGCTTTTTGTTTAAAAATTCTCGTTAATCATTTGAATATAAGGCAGCTCCTCAAAGCCGAGTTTCTCATACAACGCTTTGGCGCGGACGTTTTCGGGATTTACTTCCAGACGAAAACGCGCGGCTTTGCTGCGGTATTCATTGATGATAAAATCAATGGCTTCATGCCCATAACCAAGTCCGCGGCAGTCATCTGTCAGATACAGCTCCTCAAGCGATACCACCATGCCACCGGCTTCTGTGGAATAACTGAACGTCAACTGTGCATAGCCAACCACGTCACCGTCATGTTCAATCACAAGTCCGCGCAGATGCGGTGTGCCTGCCACCATATCGTCAAACGCGTCCTCAAAGTTGGATACGGGGATTTTGTGCAGCACACCAGGCGATGTGTAGAAGTCGGTAACCATGGCGAGAATTGTGTCACGGTCTTTCGGCTCAAAATTGCGAATCATTTTTTGTTCTCCTTTTTATTTGTACTATATTTCAAAATCCTTGCGGATGATGAAGGCGATGTTATGGGCCGAATGCCCAAAAATGAACCAGTGCAAACGCCTCGCGCATGTAACATGGCAAAATGGACGAAAGCCCGATGGACGCGGGCAGCGCATGCATGGCAGAAAATCCGGTGTGCTGTGCGGTTTTACCGGCGCGATAACAGTGAAATGCGTTTGTGACAAAAAGAAGTTCCTCGGTTGCCGCAATGCCTTTCTGTGCCAAAAGCTCTTTTGAAAAAAGAAAATTTTCGGCCGTGGAGGTGCTTTTGGA
Source organism: Ruthenibacterium sp. (assembly GCA_036643515.1). GTDB lineage: Bacteria > Bacillota > Clostridia > Oscillospirales > Ruminococcaceae > Ruthenibacterium. The sequence continues at coordinate 5,031 of JAVXRV010000114.1, read as the reverse complement.
TTCTGTGATGATTTGCGTCGCCGGCACACCTTTGTTCACCAGATATTTTTGCATGGCGACGGCTTCGGGGATGGTTTCAAAGCGTCCCTGTCCGCCGGATACAACCACTATCATGTCCGGATGCATCGTGTAGTAATCATACGCCGCATCCATACGACGTGTCAATAGGCCGGAGGGAACATCGCCGCGCAGTCCTGCGCCAAGCACAATCATCGCTTTTTCACGGCCGTTCGGTGCACAGGCGGCACTGCCGATGGCAAGAAAAAGCATCAGTGTGCATAGAATACCAATGCCGCAGAAAAAAATAATTTTGAGCGCAAAACCGATGCCGTATGCGCAAAATGCCTGAATTTTCGCGTGAAACAAAGCATATATCCACAGCGCGGCCGTGATGGCATACATGCACAGCGTGCCAAGATTCAACGTGCCATGCAGCAGACGCATCACGCTGTCACATGAAAAAACAAATACAAAAAGCCAGAGTATCCACATGATATTCTCCAATCGTATGACATATTGTCCTAAAAGGGTATTGTACCAGTCTTTTTTAAAGCTTGCAAGAGATAAATAGATTGAAATATTTTGCAAATTGTGGTAATATAACTACATCTATCAAATCATGTCGAAACAGAAAGAGGTGAATACACATGGCACCGATGATTCAAGTTGAAAATATTCGCAAAGTGTACCGCGTCGGCACCGAAAAAGTGAGAGCGCTTGACAATATTAACATTTCCATCGAAAAAGGGGAGTTCTGCTGCATTGTCGGCGCGAGCGGTAGCGGAAAATCGACACTGCTCAACCAGCTTGCGGGGCTTGAAAAGCCGACGGCCGGCACGGTGCATATTGCGGGGCAAAATGTTTCGGCCATGACAGAGAGCGAACTTGCGACATTCAGACAAAATAATTTAGGCTTTGTGTTTCAATCATACAATCTGTTACCGACGCTGACCGCCGTTGAAAATGTGGCGCTGCCGCTGATGTTTAAAGGCATATCAAAGGCAAAACGTGAACAACTTGCCACAAGACAGCTCGCGAAAATGGGCCTTGGCAAGCGCGCTCATCACAAGCCGACGGAGATGTCCGGCGGACAGCAGCAGCGCGTCGGTATTGCACGCGCATTTGTGGCAAGACCGAAAGTGATTTTTGCCGATGAACCCACCGGCAACCTTGATTCACACACCACGGCAAAAGTGATGAATGCCATTTTGACTTTGGCGCGCGAAAATGATATTACGTTTGTAATGGTAACGCATGAGCGCGATTTATCCGGTTGTGCCGATCGTATCATCACACTCAAAGATGGCCTTGTGTTGCGCGACGAAAAAATTGATCATCCAAACCGCGTGTTTGAAGTGCAACTCAGCCCCATGGATGCGGAATATGCGGCGCATGGCGAACACACAGACGTGCAGATGTCGCCGGAAAACACCGCAATCAACCATACGACACAGACGAAAGCGGCGCATGTCGAGAAAGAAAATGACACCGAAGTACAAGACGACGAAAACCAGCCGGTGGCGGAGCTACCGCTATCCGAACAAAATGTCGCGCCGCTGAACGCGGACGAATATCTGCCATAACGGAGGAGAAATTTTTCTTATGAAAACACAGACAAAACAATGTTTGCATGACATCACACGCAAAGCGCTTGCGCTTTTATTGCTGATTATGCTGCTTTTGGCGCTTGCTGTGCCGTGCTTTGCCGAAGAAACAGCCGCCGGTGCCGGAATTGGCAAGGGCGAAGCGGTTACCAATGCCACAGAAGACACAGGTGGAACACTGCCGCCGGACACGCCGCCATCTTCAAAACCGGTGGTGCAAAGCGGGTCTATTTATATTGTCGGCTACACGGTGGTGGGGCAAAACGGTGATGAAGTGCAAAAAGTCGGCGTGGGAGAAAAGTGCCGCATTATTGTATCTTTGCGCGACACACGTTTTACTGCTGTGCCCGAAAAAAAAGATAGTGCCAACAATATTGTCAATATGAAAATCACGTCCACGTCGTCGTTTGCAACGCCGACGTTTGGCGATTTGAAACAATCCACGCCGCAAATGGTCAACGGCGAACTTTCGTATGCCGCCGTATTCAACGATATCACGTATCTTGGCGGCGAAAACACTTTGTCGTTTGACATTGCCTATGTGGATGGCTCTGTTGCCATGCAAAGCGTCAGCATTGGCATCAGTGAATGTTATGACACCGCCAAAGGCACCAGTGCAAAACCGGCGGTGATGGTGAAAGATTCAAGTTACGGCACAGCCAATGTCAACGCAGGCGATGCGTTTACACTGGTGCTAACCTCCTACAACACCAGTAAAACCACCAACATTACCGACGTGATGACGACCATTTCTCTGCCGGCGCAGCTCACACTGGCCGGCGGCAGCAACACGGTGCTCACAAGCACAGTGGCCGCGGGCGCAAGCTTTGCCAACACGTTTCAATTGCAGGCACAAAACAATGCCGAAACCGGCGTTGTCAATATCACGGTGAACTATACCTATTATATGAAAGGCACGGAGGCACAGCTCACGTCAAGCCAACTCATCACGGTTTCGGTTGTGCAGCCAGACCGCTTTACGTTTACCACTATGGAAGTGCCAACGGAGCTGTATGCGGGCGAGGAAGGCACGTTGACGCTCGGTTTTGTCAACAAAGGCAAGGGCATTTTATACAATCTCAGCGCCGAAATCAGCGGCAATATTGAAAATCCGGCACAGATGCAATACGTGGGCAACCTTGCCTCCGGCGCTGAAGGCTCGGTTGATTTTGACCTGCTTTCCAAAACGGCCGGCACGGTGAGCGGTGTGATTACGCTGACCTATGAGGATATCAACGGTGTTGAAAAAAAGCAGACCAAAGAATACAGCGCCGTGGTGAGTGAAGCGCCGGTGATGGATCCCAGCATGGACGATATGAATCCGCAAATGCCGCAGGAGCCGGAAATGAAAAAAGGCCTGCCGTGGTGGGGTTGGGCACTGGTGGCAGGCGGCGGCCTGACAGCAGTGGCAGTCGGTGTGAAAATCATCAAAAAGAAAAAAGCGAAAAAATTAGCACGAGAGCTTGCGGAGGACAATGACGATGAAGATTTCTGATCTTCTCGGCCTGAGTTTTGAAAACCTGCGCCGCCGCAAAGGTCGCACCATTTTAACCATCATCGGTGTGGTGGTGGGCACATGTTCTATTGTGGTGATGGTATCGCTCGGCATTGCCATGAATGTCGGGTTTGAAGAAATGATTGCCGGCATGGGCGATTTGCGTAAAATCACCGTGTTCAATTGGGGTTCCAGTGATTCAAAGACAAAGCTGGACGAAGCGATGATAAAAACAATTGCGAACATTGAACATGTTGACATCGCAACACCCATGTATCATCCGCGATATTTGAACGGAAAAATAAAAGCGGGTAAAAATGGCCGTTATCAAAAAGAAACATACGATGTGATTGGCATTTATCCCGAAGCAATGGAAAAATTGCAGTATACGCTGAAAAGCGGCCACTTTTTAGAAAAAGCCGATGCACCTAAAATCAGCTCAAAGACGAAAATTCCGATCGTGGTGGGGCAATATACCGGATATAGCTTTGAGGACACCAAAAAGAAAAAGAACAATATGCGCCAAGAGGGGCAAGTGGATGCCGCCGGCAAGCCGATTTTGCCATTTGTGGATGTGGAAAACGATAAGCTGACGTTTGTATCGCAAAAACAAGATACGAGCAGCAAAGAAGTGACGGTCGGTTTAAATGTTGTGGGCGTGATGGAACAGAACAACGAAAAAGGATATGAAACCTACGGCGGCATTTTTATGGATCTTAACACAGTGAAAAAGTTGGAGCAGGAATGCATGAAAGCCAACAAAGTGAAAGACCCAAGTTATAGCACCAAAGGGTACGATGAAATCATCGTATTGGTGGACGATATTAAAAACGTGGCCGCTGTGGAAAAATATATCAAAGAAACGCTTGGCCTGCAATCAAACAGCATGAACTCCATGCGTGAGGATATGCAAAAGCAGGCACAGAGCATGCAAATGGTACTAGGCGGCCTTGGCGCGGTGTCGTTGTTTGTGGCGGCGCTGTCGATTGCCAACACCATGACCATGGCTATTTATGAGCGCACGCGCGAAATCGGCGTCATGAAAGTGCTCGGCTGCGAGCTGGGAAAAATCCGTATTATGTTTTTGTTTGAGGCGGCTATGATTGGCTTTGTGGGTGGTGTCATTGGCATCGCCGTCAGCTATATGCTGTCGTTTTCGCTCAATTATTTTGGACCGATGCTGGCAAGCTCCGGCATGGGCAGCTTTTTGCCGATGTACGGCTCGCGCATCTCGGTCATTCCGTTTTGGCTTGCGGCCGTCGGTGTCATATTTTCAACCGTGATTGGTATTATGGCCGGTTGGCAGCCCGCAAACCGCGCCGTGCAAATTTCGGCGCTTGAAGCCATTCGCCACGAATGATATGCTGATGGACTGTGCGGGCGCTCATTGTATTCATGATGAGGAGTGTAAAAAATGAAAATAGCCATTGGATACAGCTCAAAAACAGGAAACACGCGTATGTTGGCCGAGGCCATTGAAGCGGCTTTGCCGCAAAATATGTGTAGCACTTGTGGTATGTTTGACGCGAAAACGGCAGAGGCGGAATTCATCTTTGCAGGCTTTTGGACAGACAAAGGAAATTGCGATGAAAGCTGTGGGAAATTTCTGGAAACATTGCACAGCAAAAAGCTCTTTTTGTTCGGTACAGCCGGATTCGGAGAGGATCATATATATTTTGAACGCATTTTATCCAATGTGAAAACGCACATCGACGCGTCCAACCAAGTGGTGGACACCTATATGTGCCAAGGAAAAATGCCGCTTTCGGTGAAAGCACGCTATGAGGCGATGCAGGCAGAACAGCCGACGCAAATGAAGCAGATGATTGCGAATTTTGACAAGGCGATGTCACATCCCGATGTCGATGATTTGGCGCTACTCGCACAAAAAGTGCAAATGCTTTCGCTTTAAAATGAAAATGCATAAAAAAC
>JAVXRV010000113.1:3797-6217 GCA_036643515.1 Ruthenibacterium sp. | reverse complement strand
AAAGCCGACCAAATGGTGTGGGACGCCTTGCATTTCGGCTTGTGTGACCTGCGCTGTGCCAATCACGAGGCCTTTGTAAATCTGCATGGAATCCGCACAGACAATTTCGCCGTCAAACTGTTTTGCAAGCGCCACTGAGAGGCTTGTTTTTCCGGTTGCAGTCGGCCCGCAAATCACGAGCAATCTAGCCTTGTCTGCCAAATTGTATCTCCAGCTCCTTTTTGGTTAGCTTTAGTGTAATTGGACGCCCATGCGGGCAAAACGGCGGAATTTTTCCGTCAAGCACATCTTCCGCAAGATGCAAAAGCTGTGCCGCATGTGTTTTGTCGCCGGCTTTGATGGCGGCGCGGCAAGCAATAGAATGCAGCACCCATTCGGTTTTTTCGCTTTTGGTGTCGCGCGGATTATTTTCAAGTCGGCTTGCAAGCTCTATCACAAGGTCCTCCACATCGTCCGGCACGATATCGGCGGGAACTGCACGTACAACAACCGATTTTCCGCCGAAATCTTCTACTTCAAGGCCACTGTCGGCAAGCGCTGCTTCGTTTTGCAGCAGTGCATCTTTTTCGCCCGCCGAAAGCTGCACCGTCACGGGACACAGCAACATCTGGCTGCTGACATTGCCATATGCGGCAGCAAGCGATTCATAAATAGCACGTTCATGTGCGGCATGTTTGTCAATCAGATAAATTGCGTCGCCGCATTGTGTCACGATATACGTATCAAACACTTCGCCCACAAAGCGCAGTGTCGTGCGTGTCATCTCCGGCTCTGTTTCAAGCATTGCCGTTTGTGCAATTGGCACGGGTGCGTCTTGCGGGGTGACGTGTTCCGGTTGTGACGGTGCAGCTTTTTCTTCGTCCGGCTCGTCAAATTCCACATCACAAGATGGCATTTTAATGCTTTGCGGATTGACGCTTGTTTTATATGGAATCGGCGATTCTGCGGCAAGCGTGTCCGGCGTGCCTGTCCACGTCACAGGATGCGGCACAGGACGTATCGCCTGTGGTTGCGGCGCGGATGCAGAGAGGACGGCCGCTAGCGGTTGCGGCGCTGATGCTTCTGCTGCTTCTGTGTTCGAGGCTCCGAAAGAAAATGTTTTTTCGGTATGTTCCGGCGCAAGCAAAACGGATTTTACCGCGTGATACACCGCGTCAAACACATCTTTTTCGCGTGCAAAACGAACTTCCGTTTTGGCCGGATGTACGTTGACGTCCACCAAATCTGCCGGCATTGTGAGTGACAGCACACAGCCCGGAAACTTGCCCTGCATCATGGCGCCTTTATAGGCGGCCTCAAGCGCCGCCATCATCGTGCGGTTTTTCACAAAGCGTCCGTTGACAAAAAAGTACTGCATACCACGGCTTGCGCGCCCGCTTTTCGGCGGTGTCACTAGACCTGTCACTGCATAACCTTGGTTTTGGAAATTCACTTCGGCTAAATCGTGTGCAAATTCGCGCGATAACACTGCATATGCCGCGCCGCGCAATGCACCGTCGCCCGGTGTTTGAAACTGCACTTTGCCGTCGCGTATCAATTTAAACGAAATTTCGGGATGTGACAATGCAAGCTGTGTGGCGACATCGGCGATATAATTGCCTTCGCTCGTATCTTTTTTCAAAAATTTCATGCGTGCGGGCGTGTTGTAAAACAAATCGCGCACAGTGATGGTGGTGCCGACAGGCCGCGCGGCGGCTTCAATCCCCTGCTCTACGCCGCCGTAAATGCGATACAGACACGCATATTCATCCGCAGGCGTTTTGGTCAGCAAATCCACACGCGCAACACTGGCTACGGACGCAAGCGCCTCGCCGCGAAAGCCGAGCGTATGAATATTTTCAAGGTCTTCCTGCCGTTCGATTTTACTGGTGGCATGACGAATAAACGCGGTGGCAACAAATTCGGCATCAATGCCGCTTCCGTTGTCAGAAATTTCAATCATCGAAATGCCGCCGTGCTCCATGGCTATGCTGATGGCGCTTGCGCCCGCGTCAATCGCGTTTTCCGTCAGCTCTTTCACCACGGAGGCGGGTCGCTCCACCACTTCGCCGGCGGCAATCAATTCCGCGGTGTGCTGGTCTAAAATATGAATGACTGCCAAGTGAATCTCCCCTTTTATACAATCGTTTGCTTGAGTTCAAACAAGAAGTTCAGCGCCTCAAGCGGCGTCAATGTTTCCACATCAAGCGCCGTCAGCTTGTCCACAAGTTCACTCGGCACCGGTGTTTGCGCAAATTTTTCAAAATTCACAAAATCGAGCTGTGTCACTTTGTCGGCATTCGGCGCATTTGCCTCAAGTACTTTCAGCACTTCTTTGGCGCGCTTTGTCACCGATTCGGGCAATCCTGCAAGCTTTGCCACTTCAATACCATAGCTGTCGTCGGCAGGGCCGCGAATGATACGGCGCAAAAACGTGATGT
>JAVXRV010000113.1:0-3787 GCA_036643515.1 Ruthenibacterium sp. | reverse complement strand
ATGTCGTCGCCGCGCTTTTTGACGGCAATATTATAGTTTTTCACGCCGTCAAGCGCGTTTTCTAAATCCGTTAATTCGTGATAATGGGTTGCAAATAAGGTTTTGCAACCCATGCCGTTGTCTTTGTCGGCGATATGTTCCACCACGGCGCGCGCAATGCTCATGCCATCAAACGTGGACGTGCCGCGCCCGATTTCATCTAAAATCACAAGGCTTTTCTGCGTGGCATACTGCAAAATCTCAGCCACTTCGGTCATCTCCACCATAAAGGTAGATTGACCGGCCGATAAATCGTCCGATGCGCCGACGCGTGTGAAAATTGCATCCACAACACCCATTGTACAGCTTTTAGCAGGTACAAAACTGCCGATTTGTGCCATCAACGCAATTAAAGCCGTTTGACGCATATATGTTGATTTACCCGCCATATTCGGGCCGGTGATAATCAGCATGCGGTTGTCGGCGCAATCAAGCAAGGTGTCGTTCGGCACAAAAAGTGCACCTTTGAGCATTTGCTCAATCACCGGATGCCGCCCCTCGTCAATCACGAGTGTGTCACCGGTGTCCACAATTGGCTTGACATAATTGTTGCGCACGGCCACTTCTGCAAGCGCCGCCAAAACGTCAAGCCGCGCAATGGCGCTTGCCGTTTGTTGAATGCGGGAAAGTTCCGCCGAAAGCTTGCTGAGCAAATCGTCAAAAAGTTGGCGCTCAAGCGACGCAAGCCGCTCGTTTGCACCCAAAATTTTGCTTTCAAGCTGTTTTAATTCATCTGTAATATAACGTTCTGCATTGGCAAGTGTCTGCTTGCGCACAAAATGCGCCGGCACATCGCCGCTGAAAGAACGACTGATTTCAATATAATAACCAAATACGCGGTTATAACCGATTTTGAGCGTACGTATGCCGGTTTCTTCTTTGAGCTTCGCTTCCATGGTAGTGAGATACGTTTTGCCTCCGTGGGCAATATCACGCAATTCGTCCACTTCTGCATCTGCTCCGGCACGAATCACGCCGCCGTCTTTGAGCGATACCGGCGCATTTTCGTCAATGGTGGTCAAAATCAAATCGTGCACATCTGCCAGAATATCCATGTCGCGAATGGCCACAAGTTCCGCACTGCTAAAATTTTGCGTGAGGGATAAAAGGCGCGGCAGCTGCTCGCAGGTCATGGCCAGTGCATAAATTTCACGCGGGGAGGCAGACCCATACACCGTGCGGGTCATAAGGCGCTCCATATCAAATATTTTTGACAGTGCATCGAGAATATCAGCGCGTACAACGGAATCGGACGCAAGCTCCTCCACACCGTCAAGCCGCGCGTTGATGGCATCCACATGCACAAGCGGCTGTTCAATCCACGTGCGCATGAGGCGTTTGCCCATTGCCGTTTGCGTTTTATCCAGTACCCAAAGCAGCGTGCCTTTTTTTTCACGACCGCGCATGGTTTCGGTGAGTTCCAAATTCGCGCGGGTGACGGGCGAAAGCTGCATATACTGCGCTTCGGCATAATAATGCACGGTTTTGAGACGCTCTACGCCTTTTTTTTGCGTTTCTTTTAAGTAATGAATCAAAATGGCAAGCGCCGCAAAAGCCGGATTTTCTGCAGCGATGCCGATGGTTTTTTCGCAATTTTCGCCAAAATGTTCTGCCATGGTTTCACTGCAAATTTCAGGCGCATACTCTGCGTTTTCAAACAGTTCTACGGCACACGCAAGCTGTGTTTTGATGTAATTTGTCACCTGTTTGTAGGCGAGAATCTCCGTGTTCATCAACACTTCACTCGGCGCATAGCGGCACATTTCGGCAATCATTTCCGGCTCTAAATCGGCGCTTGTCAAACAGGTTGCATGCACCGTGCCTGTGGAAATATCCGCAAAACAAATGCCGGCTTTGTCATCGTGCCGATAGAGGCTCGCAATATAATTGTTGCGGTCGTCTTGCAGCATGCTGCTTTCAATGACAGTGCCCGGCGTTACCACACGGATAATGTCACGTTTTACAATGCCTTTTGCCGTGGCAGGATCTTCCATCTGCTCGCAGATGGCAACCTTGTAGCCTTTGGCAATGAGGCGTGCAAGATAGGTTTCACACGCATGATGCGGCACGCCGCACATGGGCGCACGGTCTTCTTGCCCACAATCGCGGCCGGTCAGTGTCAATTCCAGTTCTTTTGACACCAAAATGGCATCATCATAAAACATCTCGTAAAAATCTCCCAGTCTGAAAAAGAGAATTTTATCGGGATGTTGTTTTTTAATTTCAAAATATTGCTGCATCATGGGAGAAAGCGCCATGTTTGTGCCCGTCCTCACTCTTTAAAAATCAAAATTTAGTGGCAGCCTGAGCAGGAAGAACAGCTACCGGAGCAGCTTGCGCTCGGTGCTTCTACGCTCATGGGATCGCCGCCGTTGACAGCGGTGTTGATGATGGCGTTGATATAATTGACGACACCTTCCAGTTCTTCTTTGGCTTCGTTATAAGCGGCCATGCTTTCATTTGTCATGATATCGTTATAAAGTGCATTTACTTTGGTGTTCAACTCTGTAATTTTATCTTGATCTTTGTCCTCGCTTTTTGACAGTTCACTGTTCAAATCCATGCGTGCCAAATTAAAATCGCCAATCATCGTTTGCAGTGCCTCGTCGTTGTCGTTGCGCTCGCGTGTGCCGTTCAGTGCCACATACGCTTCTTCTTTTTGCATTTGCGCAGCCGCCTGTTTGAACATTGTAATTGCATCCATTGCCATTTTACTCTCTCCTTGAAAAAATATTTATTGTTGAAGTTCGCCTTTTAAAACAGCGCCTTTTGCACCGGTCACCGTAATATTGACAAACTGTCCGATGAGTTTTGTGTCGCCCGCAAATTCCACGGTCATATTATTGTCAAAACGGCCGCAGAGCATACCGTCTTCCCTACCTTTGTTTTCGACGAGTGCACGCATGTTTTTGTGCATCATGCCCGCGCAAATTTCGCCCACTACCGTTTCTTGCAAGGTGAGCAAGCGACCAATGCGGTCGCTTTTGGATTTATAGGGCGTCGCGTCAGGCATACTGGCCGCAGCCGTGCCGGAACGCTTGGAATAAATAAATGTGAAAAGTTGCATATAGCGCACTTCTTGCGCAAGCGCATAGGTACGTTCAAAATCTTCATCCGTTTCGCCAGGAAAACCCACGATGATGTCACTTGAATAGGTCATTTCCGGCAAAGTTGCTTTGGCATATGTGATGAGATTCATATAATCTTCGACGGTGTATTTGCGGTTCATTTGCGCCAAAATGGAGTTAGAACCGGACTGCACCGGCAGATGCAGATGTTTACAGATGCAATCGTGCGCGGCCATCGTGTCGATGAGTTTGCGCGAAGCATCTTTGGGATGGCTTGTCATGAAGCGCACGCGATAATCGCCCGGCACAGCGGCAAGCAAATTGAGCAAATCGGCAAAATCAATTTTTTCGTCAAGGCCTTTGCCGTAGGAGTTTACGTTTTGCCCAAGCAGTGTAATGTCCTTGTAGCCGCTTGCAACAAGTTGTTTGAATTCAGCCAAAATATCGGCACTAGTGCGGCTGCGTTCGCGCCCGCGCACATACGGCACAATACAGTATGAACAAAAGTTGTCGCAGCCATACATGATGGGCAGCCACGCGCGAAACGTGGAATCGCGTTGAATCGGCATGCCTTCGATGATGTCGGGACGGTCTTCCGGCTGTTTGAAGATCTTCTTTTTCAGCGCAATTTTATCGCAAATCATCTGTGGCAACGTGTCGATGCTGTTGACACCAAACAC
>JAVXRV010000112.1:0-6244 GCA_036643515.1 Ruthenibacterium sp. | reverse complement strand
AGAGCCCTAGCTCCATTTTTACTTTACCACGTTTGAAGTAAAGTTGCAATGGAATCAGCGTATATCCCTGTAATTTTTGTTCTGTTTGCAAATGCCGAATTTCTTTGGCATGTACGAGTAATTTACGTTTGCGCACAGGGTCACGGTTGAAAATATTCCCCTTTTCGTATGGGCTGATGTGCATACCCAATACAAAAAGTTCGCCACCGTCAATTTCAACCCATGCGTCTTTGAGGTTCACTTCGCCCGCGCGAAGGCTTTTTACTTCCGTGCCCACGAGTGCCAACCCTGCTTCCAACGCTTCAATCACAAAATAGTCGTGCCGTGCTTTGCGATTGAGCGCAATGATTTTGTTCCCTGCCGCTTCGGCCATTTTGTCATCTCCCTTTGGATTTTATACATTACACCGTTTGCGCGATTTTGTCAAGCAAATTTTGTCGTTACAGCTCTCCGCGGTTTGCGAGCGAGCGTCCAAGCGTCACTTCATCGGCATATTCAAGATTGCCGCCCACCGGCAAGCCATACGCAAGACGCGTTGCCTTGATGCCAAGCGGTTTCACGAGTTTTGCAAGATACATCGCCGTCGCTTCACCCTCGACGGTGGGATTTGTCGCCATGATGATTTCTTTCACTTCGCCGCCGTGCAGCCGCGCAAGCAATTCTTTGATGCAAAGCTGCTCAGCGCCAATGCCGTCCATGGGCGAAATGAGGCCATGCAGCACATGATACATTCCGCGATATTCGCGCGTGCGCTCAAAAGCCGTGACATCGCGCGGTGTTTCCACCACGCAAATCATCGATCCATCTCTGTTGGCTGCGCCGCAAATGCTGCAAGTATCTGTTTCGGTGAAATTTTGGCATACGCTGCATCGATGAATTTTTGTGTGCGCGTCGGTAATTGACTGCGCAAATGCAAGCGCATCTTCTTTGCTCATACTGAGCACTTGATAAGCAAGACGCGTTGCGCCCTTGCGCCCGATGCCGGGCAATTTTGCAAATTGTTCAATCAGCCGTTCAAGCGGCGCCGCGTTCAGTCCCATGGCCACTGCCCTCTCTTATAATCCCGGAATATTGAGGCCGCCCGTGATGGCACCCATTTCGGTTTCTGCCGCTTCGTCGGTGACGCGCACCGCCTCGTTGACTGCCGCGGTAATCAAATCTTCAAGCATTTCCACATCGTCTGCCTGCACCACATCGGGATTGATTTTCAGCGCGGTCACTTGATGTTTGCCTGTCATCGTAATTTCTACCATGCCGCCACCGGAAGTGACGCTATACGATGTTTCTTCCAGTTCTGCCTGTTTTTGTTTCATGGTATCCTGCATTTTTTGTGCCTGCTGCATCAATTGCCCCATATCTTGCTTGCCATACCCTTGCGGTAATCTTGCTTTCATATTGAATTTCTCCTTTAATTTTCATATACTACCTGCACACCTTGCTCTGCAAGTTTTGCAAGTGAATCTTCGGTTGTCTGCTGCGTTTCTTCTTTTTGAGCCGGCTTTTTATACGGCCCGATGGCATAATTTTTACCGGTTACCTCGGCGATGGTTTGTTTGATGCTGTCAAACGAGCTTTTATTTTGCCGCATATATTCGGTGAACAGCTCACTACCGTCAATCAACACACGTCTGCCGTCATAATATGCTTTGGAATTACGCATATTGACGTAAAGGCATTTGTCTTTTGCTTCCATGGCATCCACCACGGCCGGCCAATCGGCAAACAATTCTTCTTTTACGCCTGCCGCAAGAGGCGGGGGCGGATTGAGCTGCGGCACTGCGGCCGCCTGTGGCAAAGTCGTTGAAACTGCTTGCGGTGGTGTGTCGACAGGCGCCGTTTGGCTGCGCACCAGTTTCGGTTGCTGTTCATATACAGGCACAGGCGGCGCACTTGCAAACGCTTGCGCGGGCGCAGCCTGCACTGTCGGCTGCATTTGTGGTGCTGTCGGCTGCGTGCAAAGCTTGAAAATGGCAAGTTCCAGTTCAATGCGCGCATCGGTTCCCTTGCCCATTTTATCAAGCGCTTCGCAGAACATTTGAATGGCACGCAGAGCCTGTGCTTGTGGAATTGTTTTTGCCGTTTCAAGGTAGCGCTGTTCTTCCTGCACGCTGACACCGGTAAGCAAATTTTGTCCGCCCGAAACACCTGCAAGCAATAAATTGCGGTAATGTAAGACAAGCTCGTCGCACAGACGTTTGATGTCGATGGATTTTTCACGCAGTGTTGCGACAAGTGCCAATGCTTTTGGCGCGTCATAACTTGTGATTGCCTGTCCTAAATCGAACAGATAGCTTTTGTCGGTCACGCCCGCCATGCGGCGCACAATGTCTTCGTCCACCGCGTCCGTCACGCCCGCGCAAGTATCTAAAATAGAAAGCGCATCGCGCATTGCACCGTCGGCAAGCCGTGCAATGAGCCCGGCCGCACCATCGGTGAGCGGAATTTCTTCTTCTTTTGCAATGTAGAGTAAGCGGCCGGTGATATCTTCAGGCGAAATGCGTGTGAAATCATACCGCTGGCAGCGCGAGAGAATCGTCGCGGGCACTTTGTGAATTTCGGTCGTGGCCAAAATGAAAATCACATGGCTCGGCGGTTCTTCCATGATTTTGAGCAGTGCATTAAACGCCGCTGTGGAAAGCATGTGCACTTCGTCGATGATATATACTTTATACGTGCCGACACTCGGTGTATAGGCTGTTTCATCGCGCAAATCACGGATATTGTCGACGCCGTTGTTCGAGGCCGCGTCAATTTCAACGACGTCCATCACGCTGCCGTCGTCAATGCCGGTGCAGACCGCGCATTTGCAGCATGGGTCAGCGCCGTTGCGGCTTTGGCAGTTGACGGCCTTGGCGAAAATTTTGGCGCAGGTGGTTTTGCCTGTGCCGCGTGTGCCCGTAAACAAGTAGGCATGGCCAACTTTATCGTGCAGAAGCTGATTTTTGAGCGCGGTTATGATATTGTCTTGTCCGACAACTGCTTCAAATGTGGCTGGCCGCCATTTGCGATATAGCGCGCGATACATGCAATCACTCCTTAGAAAAGTTAAAAACCGTAAAAAAAACGGACATGCCACGGCGAAAAACGCCTGTTATGCTGCTTGGCATACGGAATGCAGGCTGCCTGCGGCGCACAAAGCAATCTACTTAATGCTGCTCGGTTCCCCGTCTGACATGGTTCATAGCGCTCCATCGCACAGGGCCCACATTCCGTATGCCGAACAGCACACACTTTAGCTCTGTCCGGTTACTAACATTTATTATACTATATCAATTGTCAAATTGCAAGAATAAAGCGGGAGAAACAAATGCTTCTCCCGCTTTGGTGCAATGATTACAGGATTGTGCCTTCTTTGGGGCCGCCGGCTGCATTGCTTTCATCGGTGTCGATGTGCATGGCAGTGGCAAAATTTTCGCTGACGCGAATGACAACATCGTCGAACACGAGTTTGCGGTCATTGGCACCAAGTGCTACTTTCACGATGTCTTTGTCGGCAACGCCCGCCGCCGATGCATCAGCCGGTGTCATGTGGATGTGACGCTTTGCGGCAATGACGCCCTCTGTCAAAACCACTTCGCCCGCAGGACCAACCAGTTTGCACGGTGCAGAGCCGGCAATGTCGCCAGATTCACGCACAGGTGCGGCCATGCCGATAGAGCGTGCGTCTGTGAGGCTGAGTTCTACCTGTGTCGCGTTGCGTGTTGGGCCGAGAATAGACACATTGGCAATCTCTTTTTTCGGGCCTACCACGGTGATACGCTCATTGGAAGCATATTGACCCGGCTGCGACAGTTCTTTTTTGACGGTTAGCTGATAGCCTTTGCCAAACAAGGTTTCCAAATCAGCATCAGTAACATGCGCATGACGCGCAGAAGTTTCCACTAAAATATTCATAAGAAAAACCTCCTTTTCTTTACACTTCTATTTTAACAAGAAGTGATGCAAACTGCAAGCGATTTATGCTATAATCAGTATAAATGTTAAAATAAGAGGGTAAAAACGATGGATTTTGAAACATTAAAGCAAACTTGTATCACCTGTGAAAATTGTGATTTATGCAAAACGCGCACACAAGTGGTGTTCGGCATGGGCAATCCGCAGGCGGAAGTGCTGCTGATTGGCGAAGCGCCCGGCAAAAACGAGGATGAACAGGGACTGCCGTTCATCGGACGTTCCGGCCAATTGCTTGACCAATATCTCGCGGCCATTCATCTGCACCGCGAGCACAATATTTTCATCACCAATATTGTAAAATGCCGCCCGCCGGAAAACCGCGACCCGCTCCCCGCCGAATGGGATGCCTGTATGCCGCATCTGCGTGCGCAGTTCAAGGTCATTCAGCCCAAAATTGTGCTTTGCCTCGGCCGCATTGCGGCGCAACGCATCATTCGTCCGGATTTCAGCGTCATGAAAGAACATGGGCAGTGGACGGAGAAAAACGGCGTATTTTATACCGCCACACTGCATCCTGCCGCTCTTTTGCGCAATCCAAACAACAAACCGCTCGCCTTTGCCGATTTTGTGGCACTGCGCGAAAAAATCGAAGCCGTGTGCACACACACCTATCCATAAGCATAACAAATCCAAAAGCCTTGAAGATGCGATTCTTCAAGGCTTTTTTGTAGCAAAAATGCCGTTTTTGCATAGAATAAAGCAAAAGGGGTGTGGCAATATGAAGCAGAATGAACTTGACTTTTTTCTCGGTGCTATTTCGCCGACCGGTTTTTGCGGATATTATAATCCACTGTTGCAAAGCATGCACGAGTGTGGCATTTCTCTCTTAAAAGGCGGCCCCGGCTGCGGAAAATCGACGTTGCTGTGCCGCGCCAAAGAGCGTTTTCTCGCACAAGGTGAAACAGTGGAGGCACTGCACTGTGCGGGCGACCCTGCCTCACTTGATGGCGTTGTGTGCCGCGCCAAATCGTTTTGTGCCATGGACGCAACGCCGCCGCACGCGCAAGAACCGCGCTATCCTGTGGCGGTGGAAACCATTGTTTCCTTGTACAGTGCGCTTGATGCCGCCGTTTTACAGGAAAACCGCGCCGAAATTGTCGCATTGTTCGAGCAAAACAGATTGTGGAATGAACGTGCCACGCGGTATATCACCGCGGCCGGCAGCTTATTGCAAGACACGGCGCGTGTGGCGCTGTGCTTTACCGATACTGAAAAAGCACGCTGTTTTGCACAGTCCCTCTCGCGCAAACTGATTCCCATGGGCAGCGGCAGTGCGCGAGAAGATTTGCGTCTGCTCAGCGCCGTCACCGGCAGCGGCCTCATATTCTATGAGGAAACGCTCGCCAAACTTGCCGACACCGTGATTGTGCTTGATGATGAATTTGGTGCGGCCGGCAAAGTTATTTTAGAGCAATTGCGTGCGGAAGCGCTCGCCAAAGGGCAAAACGTCATCTCCTGCTATTGCTCCCTCAATCCATACGATAAAATGGAGCATTTGATTTTGCCTGCGCTGCGGCTTTGCTTTGTGACGCACAATGTATACCACCCCATCACGATTGCACGCACGCGCACCATTCATTGCACACGTTTTTGCAATCAAAACGGCATCAAACTGCGTCGCAAACGTCTGCGTTTCAACCAAAAAGCAACGTTTGAATTGCTTGAACAGGCTGCCGTGATGTTGCATGAAGCCAAAAACAGCCACGACGCACTGGAAACCTACTACACAAATGCGCTGAGTCAAAGCGCAGTGGAACAAATTGGGCGCAATTGGATGGCAAATTTATAAGCGCATGGTTTCATAAAGCAAATCAAGATTAACGCAACAAACGTCGCTACGTGCTTTCAGCGAATCAAGAAACGGCAGCGCCTGTTTGCGCACAGCGGCAATCAGGCGCTTTTTATCGAACAACCGTATAATTTCCGTGCAAAATTGTGGACAATTGCATTCGAGAAAACCAATTTCATCCAGCAATACAAAGGTACTTTCGGCCTGCTGTGCAGCATAAAGCGCCCGCATACCGAGCGTTTCAAATCCCGCATACACCGGTTGCATAGCGCCCTGTTCAAAGCGGCCGATTTGCGCCGTTTCACCTGTCAAATTTTCTGTCAGCCAAACCGTGCGCACAGTATCTTGCCGCATATGCGTGCAAAAGCCGGGCAGCGTTTTTCCACCTGTCATCGTCTGAATGATTGTCGTTTTTCCACTTTGTCGCTCCCCTGTCACAATCAAACTGCGTTTGCCGGACGTTTCAAAAATGTGTTGCACCGCAGCGGCACAACTTGAAAT
>JAVXRV010000111.1:0-6327 GCA_036643515.1 Ruthenibacterium sp. | reverse complement strand
CATCAGTTGGGCAACACAGCAATCGAGTGATGTGCCTTGGTACGCCTGCGAAGTACCCACCGTTTTTGTATCACTGAATTTCACCACACATTTATATGATGTGCCGATGTGCCGCACCTATATCAACGCTTACGGTGATTCTCGCGCCG
This sequence comes from Ruthenibacterium sp., assembly GCA_036643515.1. Taxonomy (GTDB): domain Bacteria; phylum Bacillota; class Clostridia; order Oscillospirales; family Ruminococcaceae; genus Ruthenibacterium. The sequence continues at coordinate 6,178 of JAVXRV010000111.1, read as the reverse complement.
TCATTCATGCCGCCATTGAAAAAATCATGGGAAAATCGGCATTTAAAGGCCACTATAACGACACCGTTTGGTGTGACAAATGGGATACTCATTTATGAAAAAAGCGCAGGAGCCGATGTTCGGCTCCTGCATTTTGTTTTATCGAACGCTGTCTTTGATGCTTGCAAGATAGCGCGTATCCGCAAACGATAAGTATTCTTTTTCTGTGAAGATAAAATGGTCGAGTAATTCAACGCCAATCATGCGCAGTGCACGATATAGCTCCGTGGTGACGGCAAGGTCGTTACTGGACGGCAGCGTGATACCGCGCGGATGATTGTGTGCCAAAATTACGCCGGTGGCATTGCACTGCGTCACCTCGGCAATCAATTTCGCCACAGACACAGAGGTGGCATTGCCTGTACCTTTTGAAAGACACACACAGCGCAACAGTTTGCGACGGTCATCAAGCGCGAGGATATAAAATTCTTCCTCTAATTTTCCGAAAAATTTCGGCATCAAAAACGCGCTGACGGCATCAACACTGTCGAGCAATTTGTTTTTTGAAACTTTGTTTTCAAGATAATAGGCACACATCTGCGGAATAAATTTTAGCACAACCGCACTGGACGGCCCAATGCCCGGCATGCTTTCAAGCTCGGATTCCGGCGCGTCAAGCACATTGGCAAGGCTGCCGAAACGATTGATTAAGCTGTGCGCAAGCGAATTGGTGTCACCGCGCGCATGCGATAAAAATAAAAGAAATTCCATGGCATTATGCTCTTCAAATCCGGCAAGGCCTTCTTTTAAAAAGCGGTTATAGACGCGTTGGCGGTGGGCATCGTGTTCGCTCATGAAATTTTCTCCTTTACGAATGATACTATCTATTATATACTAAACACAAACGTTTTAAAAGAGTAAGGACGAAACCAATGAAAAGTTTTACAGCAGGAAAAAATGAGGACGGTGTACGTCTGTCACGCTTTGTACAAAGCGTCACGACAAATTTGCCAACTTCGATGCTTTATAAAAGCTTTCGCAACAAACGCATCAAAATCAATGGCAAACACGCCGATGCAGAAACGCGGCTTTGCGTGGGCGATTTGATTGAACTTTATATCAATGACGAATTTTTTGCAGATGCACCCATAAAAGCACCCGCGAAAAAGCAAGTGCATCAACCTACCTTGCAGGTCGTTTTTGAAGATGAAAACATCGCCGCGCTATATAAGCCGGCGCATTTGCTCTGCCATTCTGACCGCACAGGCGACGCAAATTTGGTGGACGCATTCTGTGCCTATTTGACGCAAAGCGGCGCATATCATGCGGATACAGAAGCCACCTTTGCGCCCGCGCTGTGCAATCGGCTTGACCGCGGCACGGAGGGACTTGTTCTCGCGGCAAAAAACTATGCGGCGCTGCGCGATATGAACGAAATCATCCGCCAGAATCTGCTTTGTAAACAATATCTTTGCATCACGGTCGGCGTGCCGCCAAAAGGTATTCATAAAGCCTATTTGCAGCATCGCGAAAAAGATAATAAAGTGTCTGTACAGGCAAATGAGGCATTCGGCTACAAAGAAATCCGAACCGGCGTGACAGTGCTCGAGCAAAAAGGGCCGTTTTGTTTGTGCAAAATTGATTTGCTCACCGGCCGCACGCATCAAATTCGCGCACATCTCGCTTTTTTGAACGCACCTGTTTTGGGTGACATCAAATATGGCAACCGCAAAATGAATGCACGGTGCAAGACAGAAACACAGGCGCTGTGTGCGGTGCAGGTGACATTCGGTGCGATTCCCGCTGAAAACACACTGGCTTATTTGTCTGGGCAGACGATTGTATTGGACAATCCGCAGATTCTGCGGCAGTTTGCGGCACTGTGATTTTTTTGCTATTTTATTTTTAACAGTCGAGGGCAGCGGTTTTGATACCGCTGCCCTCGTTTTGTGGTTCATAATGGTTAAAAAAAGGATACTTGACTAGACTTCGGCAAGTCGCCGAGTGCGCCGCAATTCGCCAAGTTTTCCATCACTGTGGAGGAGGCACCACTCGCGGCTTGCAGCTCATCTGCTGAAATATATTGCTGCCCGTTTGAGGTGGCTTCTTCGAGCGCCGCAGCCACCGATTCGCCGAGTCCTTTCATGGAAAGATACGGCAGACGGATTTTCCCGTCCTCAATCACATAGGTTTTCGCTTTGCTTTTGCCAATTAAAATCGGCGCAAATTCATAGCCGCGTTGCAGCATTTCATTCACAAGCTGCAATTCCGCCAAAATGTCTTCATCCTTTGCCTTGCGTTCTTCTTTGAGACGCATATTGACCTCTTTTACACGCTGTTTTGCCACTTTGATGCCACCGACGGCCGCGTCATAGTCAATGTCCTCACCGCGCACCGTAAAATGCGTGGCATAAAACGCGAGCGGCTCATATACTTTGAACCACATCAGCCGAATGGCGGCAATCAGATAGGCCACAGCATGTGCTTTCGGGAACATATACTTGATTTTTTTACAGCTGTCAAGATACCAATCCGGCACGTCGTGTTCTTTGAGCATTTTTTCAACGCCGTCTGGGAAACCGGCTTTCGCCACCTTGCCTTTTCGCGTCAATTCCATGACGGTAAACGCCATTTTCGGTTCGACGCCTTTGTGTAACAGATAGGTCATAATGCTGTCACGTGTACCGATAACCTCGGAAATCGTGCAAGTATTGTCTTTGATTAAGTCCTGTGCGTTGCCGTTCCATACGTCGGTGCCGTGCGACAAACCCGAAATTTGAATCAAGTCGCCAAAGCTTTTCGGCTGTGCCTCCATCAGCATGGTGCGCACAAAACTGGTGCCAAGTTCGGGAATGCCAAAGGTGCCGGTTTGGCTGTCAATCTGCTCCGGTGTGACGCCGAGCGCGTCGGTCGACACCAACAGCGAAATAACTTTCGGGTCATTCATCGGCACAGAATCCATTTTGATGCCGGTCATGTCCTCCAAATGCTTATACATGGTTGGCACATCATGGCCGAGCTCGTCAAGCTTCAAGATGGTTTCGTGCAGATATTTAAACTCAAAATGCGTCGTGACAACGCCTTTGTCTTTGTCATCTGCCGGATGTTGAATCGGGCAGAAATCGAACACATCGTAATTGCTTGGCACAACCACCATGCCGCCCGGATGTTGGCCGGTGGTGCGCTTGACACCGACACAGCCTTGCACCAGTCGGTTTTCCTCCGCGTGATTCACAATGCGCCCGCGTTCCGACAGATATTTTTTCACATAGCCGTAGGCTGTTTTGTCTTGCAAGCCGGAAATCGTTCCCGCCTTAAATACATGGTCTTTTCCGAATAATTCTTCGGTATAGCGATGAATAGACGATTGCACTTCGCCCGAAAAGTTTAAATCAATATCCGGCTCTTTGTCGCCGTCAAAGCCGAGAAATGTTTCAAACGGAATATCATGCCCGTCCACAAGCAGTTTTTCGCCGCACTGCGGACAAATTTTATCGGGCAAGTCAAAGCCGTCTGCCACTTCGCCTTTTTCAAAAAATTCGCTCCACTGACATTTCGGGCACAGATAATGCGGTGGCAAACTGTTTACTTCAGAAATTCCCGAAAAATGCGCCACGGCAGACGAACCGACAGAACCGCGCGAGCCCACCAGATAACCGTATTCTTCGCTTTTGAGCACGAGTTTTTGCGCGATGACATAAAGCACCGCAAAGCCGTGTTTGATGATGGAATCCAGTTCGCGCGTCAGACGTTTTTCAACTAAATCAGGCAAAGGATCGCCATAACGCGCTTTTGCGTTGCGCATGGTGTCCGCGCGCAGCGATTCATCCGCGCCCTCAATCGTTGGCGTGTACAAGCCTTTCGGAATTGCACGCACATTACCGTCAATCATATCCGCAATTTTATTGGGGTTTGTCACCACAATTTCCATGGCTTTTTCGGCCGGCAGATAGCTGAATTGCTTGAGCATATCGTCCGTTGTGCGGAAGTAAAGCGGCGCTTGCTCGTCGGCATCTTTAAAGCCGTTGCCCGCTTGCAATACGGCACGATAGACTGAATCTTGTGGCTCTAAAAAGTGTACATCCCCTGTTGCTACCACCATTTTGCCAAGCTTTTCTCCGATTTTCAGCACAGTTTTGTTGAATTCCTGCACCTGCTCAATGTTATCCACCATGTGCTGGCGCACCATATATTCGTTGTTGCCGAGCGGTTGCACTTCAAGATAATCATAATAAGATGCGATGTTACACAGTTCTTCAAAGCTGCGTCCCTCGACAATGGCCCTGTAAAGCTCACCTGCTTCACACGCAGAACCGAGTATCAATCCCTCGCGGTGCTTGTTCAGCAAACTGCGCGGAATACGCGGCACTTTGAAAAAATAATTCATGTGTGCCGCTGAAATCATGCGATATAAATTCTTCATGCCGACTTGATTTTGCACGAGAATAATCAGATGGAAATTCTTTTTGGCAAGTTCACGTGCACCACCAAGCTTCGTGTTGACGGTTTCCAGTTCCGTCACTTCACGCAAGGTCAAATCTTCCACCATTTTTTCGAAAATTTGTGCGAGCGCTTTTGCGTCATCACTTGCGCGATGATGATTGAACGGCGGAATTTCAAGATATTTTCCCACGGTATCGAGCTTATAATTGTGCAAACCGAGATACAGCGCCTGTGCCATCGGCAGTGTGTCAATATAGGTGGGCGTAAACGGCAAGTTGCAGCGTTTCGCGGCCGCTTTCAAAAAGCGAATATCAAAACCGTGTGCGTTGTGCGCCACCAACACGCGTCCATCCACAAAATCCAAAAAGGCACGCAAGGCATCGGCTTCACACGGCGCATCCTGCACCATGCCGTCCGTAATGCCGGTGATTTGGGTGATTTTTTCGGGAATATGCCGTCCCGGATTGACAAAGCTGTCATAACTTTCGCCAATTTCTCCGTTTTCGACAATCACGGCGCCGATTTCGGTGATGGCATCGTCCGTGGCGGAAAGGCCGGTGGTTTCAAGGTCAAATACGACAAACGACTGCGTCATCGGCCCTGTTTGCAAGCCGTACACCACAGGAATCATATCGTCGACAAAATACGCTTCTACGCCATAAATCAGTTTAAAGTCAGGGTCTTTGCGGTGGATATCATCCACGGCGAGCATCGCCTCGGGAAAGCCCTGTGCCACGCCGTGATCGGTGACGGCAATAGCACGATGTCCCATGCGATGTGCGGTGTTGATGACGGTTTTAGTGTCGGTAAAGCCGTCCATGCTGCTCATTTTGGTATGTAAATGCAGTTCCACACGTTTTTGTTCTGCGGTGTCTTCCCTCTTTTTGCGCACCACTTTCATCACGTCATATGGGTTGACCACATAGTCCCCCTCATATTTGTCAAACACGCAATTGCCTTTGATAATGAGCGTTTCACCGTTTGATAAGCTCTCCCATTTGTCGCCGTTTTCATTGTCGTTCGGACGAATTTTCAGATTGATAGAGCCGGTGTAGTCTGTGATGGATACGGAATAAATCTTGCGGAAATTGCCCTTCACTTCCGTGAAAAACACATCGCCCCAAACGGTTACTTTGCCGGCCTCACTGCCGATTTCTTTGAGTGGTGTCAATGCGCCCGGTGTGAATGAATGACCATGGAATACTTTGGCGGGCGTGTCGTCCAAATCGAGCCCCTGCACCTTGATGCTTTGCCCCGCCGGTTTTGCTTTAAATTGCTGCGTTGGCACTTTTTGTGCCATTTTTGCTTCTACTTTTTGCACGCTTACGGTTTCATCGCAGCAAATTTGCACGCTCACCTTGGTATCTGTGCGTGCGGCAATCAGTTCTTCGAGTTTTTGCGGAAATTCCATTTGTGTGAGCAAAGTGATGCCATTGTGCACGGAAATCGTGAGCGCGGTATCCACAATTTGCACCACTGCATTCTGCAAAAATCCGTTGACCGGCAGGCCGCCGTCGCGCAACTCATCCATGAGCGTAAGCACAATTTCCGGCGTGAGAAAGTCAAACGAAAATAGGCCTTGCAGTTTGACTGCAAAGCCTGGAAACAGCGGTAATAACGACGCATACAGCCGTTTTGTCATCTCGGGCGCAATTGGCCGCACACTGCGGTAAACGACCGTGATGATTTTCTGCGTGCGGTTTGCTTCTACCCGCTCTACCAAAACGCCGGCAAAGCTTGCGGCAAAATCCGCATC
>JAVXRV010000110.1:0-6432 GCA_036643515.1 Ruthenibacterium sp. | reverse complement strand
AAGGGCAAGGGGCATGTGTGTGGGTTTTGCGGAGGATTCTTCGCTGCGGTCAGAATGACAGGGTGGGTGCTCTGAATGACTGGGTGGGTGCTCAGAATGACAAGATTTTGCGCAGAAGGGCAAGGGGCGAGTGTGCGCGTTTTGCAGAGGATTCTTCGCTTTACCAAAGATTCTTCGCTGCGCTCAGAATGACAGGGTGGGCGCTCAGAAGGACAGAGCTTTACTCAGAATGACAGAGTGGGTGTTCAGAATGACAGGATTTTGCCCGCCATGACAGACCCCCATATGCAAAGCCGCCCTGCTGACTTTTTACGGTCAACAGGGCGGCTTTTTAGGTATTCATCAATCCACGCGGCAAGCACGATTTTCTAATCGCGCAAAAGCGGCAGCGTGATGTCATATTTTGTATCCATGGCATTTTGCGTCGGTGCGTCTTTTCGATATTTTTGCACAGCGGCGGCGGCTTTCACAGGATTTGCGAGCGTGCCCGCGCCAGCCACACAGCCGCCCGGACAGGCCATGCCCTCAAGCAAATAGCCATTCAGTTTGCCGGCTTTTGCCATCGTCAGCATCTTGCGGCAGTCTGCAAGGCCTTGCGCCGCCATCACTTTCACTTCACGCTCGGGGTCGATACGATGAATCGCATCCACCACAGCGTTTGCCACGCCGCCCGAAACCGCAAAATTGCGTCCCGCGCCTGTGCCTTCTTGCAAGAGATGTTCGCCCGCGATGGCTTCAAATTCTACATTGCGCGCTTCAAACATACCCATCACTTCTTCAAACGTCAACACAAAATCAACGTCACTGCGAATGGTGCGGCGGCTTGCCTCCAATTTTTTGGCGGCGCACGGCCCGATGAAAACCACTTTGCAGTTTTTATGTTCTTTTTTGAGCAAGCGTGCGGTCAACACCATCGGTGTCATTGCCATGGAGATATACGGCGAGATGGTCGGGAACAACTTTTTCGCCATCACGCTCCATGCGGGACAGCACGATGTCGCCATAAACGGCTGCTCCTCCGGCACTTCGCGCATAAAGTCTTTTGCTTCTTCAATCGTGCACAAATCGGCACCGATGGCCACTTCTACCACATCGTCAAATCCGAGCAGCTTTAAGGCCGATTTAATTTTTTCCGGTGTCAAATCCGGCCCAAACTGGCTGATAAATGCCGGTGCAACGGCGGCAATCACGCGGTCTCCCTTGTTGATGGATTGGATAATTTGATAAATCTGGCTTTTGTCGGCAATCGCGCCAAACGGACAGTTGACAAGGCACTGTCCGCAGGAAACACATTTGTCTTGGTCAATCGTGGCACGGCCGTGTTCGTCGGATGTGATGGCGTTCATACCGCAGGCAGTCGCGCACGGCCGCTCTAATTTATTGATGGCACCATACGGGCAAACACTGGCGCATTGGCCGCATTTGATGCATTTATCTTGGTCAATCACGCTTTTGCCGTGGATGATGTGAATGGCGTCGCGCGGGCAAATTTCGGTGCATGGATGCGCAAGACAGCCTTGGCATAAATTGGTGACATGATAGCTTTTTTCGGGGCAGGCATTGCAGGCAAATTTAATCACATTAATCAGCGGGGGATCGTAATATTTTTCGCTGATGGCGCTTTTTTCAACGCCCTCTGAAATGGGGCATTGCTCGTCGACCGGACGCAGTGGCAAACCCATGCAAAGGCGCAGGCGCTCGCTGACAATCGCGCGCTCTAAAAACACGCTGCCGCGATAGCTGCCCATCTCGCCGGGGATAATCACATAGGGAATATTGGTCAATTCCGTCAAATCTCTATTTTCGTACGAAAGCCGCGCAACTTCGGTAAAAACCTTGCGGCGAATATCGGTTACAGAAGAATAAATACCCCTCATCTTCACAAACTCCTTTTGTTGATGCATCTTTCCACCTTTAGGTGGTTCGTTATTTCATTATCATACCATTTTTTGTGTGTATGCGCAAGGTTTGTGTTTGCAAAGCGGCGCAATTTGCCCTATAATATAAATTAGGATATTTTTGTTTAAGGAGATTTGAAATTTTGCTTTTTGATATTTTTTTAGATGCGTTGCTTGACAGCCTGAAAATGCTGCCGTTTTTGTTTGTGGCATATTGGGTGATTGAATATGTCGAACATCGCCACTCTGCCGGCATTGAACGTGCGCTTGCGGGCGGCGGACGCTTTGGCTATGTGCCGGGCGCACTGCTCGGGCTGTTTCCGCAGTGCGGGTTTTCGGCGATGGCGGCCAATTTATACGCCAGTAAGGTGATTACGCTTGGCACTTTGCTTGCGGTGTTTCTCGCGACGTCTGACGAAGCCATCCCGCTTTTGATTGCAAACCCCACACATTGGCGCGCGCTCGCCGTTATTTTAACGCTCAAATTGTGCATTGCCATCCTCGCCGGTTTTTGCATTGATTTTGCCGGTAAAAAGCTGTTGCCGCAAAGTATGCGCGGCGGTTATGCCGGCAATAGCGAAGAAGTGGACTGCCACGCGCACGACGAACAGGACGGTATTTTGCTTGCCGCTGTCAAACACACACTGCATATTTTTGTGTATATTCTTATTTTTAATGCCATTCTCGGCGGCGTGGTGGCATTTGTCGGCGCGGACACGCTCGGCGCATTCGTCACGGGTTCCGGCTATTGGCAGCCGGTTTTGGCCGGCCTTGTGGGATTGATTCCAAACTGCGCGGCATCGGTGTTGCTCACACAACTTTTTGCGGCGGGGCAGCTCAGTTTTGGCGGTCTTGTGTCCGGTTTGTGCACAGGCGCGGGTGTCGGACTTGCGGTTTTATTGCACGCCAACAAAAGCATGAAACAAAACCTGTTCATCATCGTACTTTTGTATGTCATCGGTGTATTTGCCGGCACGGTGGTGCAACTTTTCGCCTAAATTTTCTTGATACGCGAAAGCGGACGCAAAAAGCGTTCGCTTTTTTCATTTCACAATGGCTTTTTGCGCGGTAAAATGTTATACTGATTTCAAATATCGCAAAGCAATAAAGCAAAACAGGAGGACGAAAAACATGCTGGATGTCGCAATCATCGGCTGCGGAATCATCGGTGCCAACGTGGCATATGCCCTGTCGCAATATCAACTGAAAGTGGCGGTTCTGGAAAAAGAAAACGATGTTTCCATGGGTACAACGCGTGCGAACAGCGCCATTGTCCATGCGGGATACGACCCTGCGCCCGGCTCAGCCATGGCGAAATTGAACGTGCGCGGCAGTGCGCTTACAAAAGAGCAGTGCGCCGCGTTTGGCGTGGGATACAAACAAATCGGCAGTCTTGTGCTCGCGTTCAGCGAGGCAGAACTTGCCACCTTGCAAACGCTGTACGAAAACGGTGCGGCAAACGGCGTGCCGGACATGAAAATTTTATCGGCGGCCGAAACGCTTTTACTCGAGCCGAATTTGGCGCAAAATGTGCAGGGCGCGCTGCTTGCGCCAAGCGCCGCCGTGACAGAGCCGTGGGATTTATGCCTTGCACTCGCGGGTGCGGCCGTGGAAAACGGCGTGGAGATGCACCTTGAAACCGTTGTGCAGTCCATCATCAAAACAGGCGGTGGTTATCTCATTCGCACCAATCAAGGCAATATCATCGCCAAAAATATCGTCAATGCGGCGGGCACAGAGGCAGACAAGGTTGCCAATTTGGTTGCACCTGCAAAATTCACCACCGTGCCAAGCCGCGGCGAATATTATTTGCTCGACAAAAGCGCGGGCGCAACGGTCAACCACATTATTTTTCAGTGCCCGAACAAAGACGGCAAAGGCGTTCTGATTGCGCCGACCGTGCACGGCAATTTGATTGTCGGCCCGAACGCAGAGACAAGCGGACGCGAGGACACCGCCACCACGGCACAGGGGCTTGCATTCGTGAAAGAAAAAGCCGTAAAAAGCGTGCCAAATGTCGCGTTTCGCGACAATATTCGCAATTTTGCGGGCGTGCGTGCCAACACCGACCAAGACGATTTCGTGATAGAGGAAACATTGCCCGGCTTTATCACACTCGGCGGCATCAAAAGTCCGGGTCTTTCCAGTGCGCCGGCCATCGCGGAAGTAGCGCTTGAGATGCTCCAAAAAACAGGCTTAACCTTAACGAACAAAAAACATTGCGTCACATCGCGTAAAAAGCTGAGCTTTAACGCGCTGACCACCGACGAAAAAATAAAGGCCGTGAAGAAAAATCCACTGTACGGCCGCGTAATTTGCCGCTGTGAAACCATCACCGAAGGCGAAATTCTCGACGCACTCAACAGCGCGATTCCGCCCACGACCGTCGACGGCGTAAAACGGCGCTGCGGTGCGGGAATGGGACGCTGTCAGGGCGGATTTTGCGGCCCGCGCGTGCATGAAATCATCGCGCGTGAACGTCGCGTCAAGCAAGAAAATGTGCTCAAAGACCGTGCGGGCAGCGTCATTTTGACAGGCCGCACCAAGACGGGAAAGGCGGGTGAGCCGGATGCAAAATAAGTATGATATCATCGTCATCGGCGGCGGGCCGGCCGGCCTTGCGGCGGCAGAGGCGGCGGCAGAACAAGGCGCTGCAAATATTTTGATTTTGGAGCGTGACACCACGCTCGGCGGCATTTTAAACCAGTGCATTCACAACGGATTCGGTCTGCATTATTTTAAAGAGGAGCTGACGGGCCCCGAATATGCGGAGCGCTTCATCGCGCGGCTGGCAGACACCGACATCACGGTGCAAACCGATACGATGGTGCTCACCGTCACGCCCGAAAAAGAGGTGCACTGCGTCAGTGCGGCGCACGGATATCAAGTTTTGAGCGCAGGAGCGATTATTTTATGCATGGGTTGCCGCGAGCGCACCGCGGGTGCAATCTCTCTGCCGGGCACGCGGCCATCGGGTGTGTTCACGGCGGGCGCGGCACAGCGCTACGTCAACATCGAGGGGTATATGGTCGGCAAGCGCGTTGTCATTCTCGGCAGCGGCGACATCGGCCTCATCATGGCACGCCGCATGACGCTTGAGGGCGCAAAAGTGCTCGCCTGTGTGGAAGTAATGCCGTATTCCGGCGGTTTAACGCGCAATATTGTGCAGTGTCTGCACGATTTTGACATTCCGCTTTATCTCTCGCACACAATTACAAAACTGGAGGGCGATGCGCGATTAGAACGCGTCACCGTGCAAAAAGTGGATGAAAACCGTATGCCGATTTCCGGCACGGAGATGCTGTTTGACTGCGACACACTGCTGCTGTCTGTGGGGTTGATTCCCGAAAACGAGCTGACGAAAAATGCCGGTATCACGCTGAATCCGCGTACAAACGGCCCTGCCGTATATGAAAATATGGAAACCGATATTCCCGGCATTTTTGCCTGCGGCAACGTGGTGCATGTGCACGATTTGGTCGATTTTGTCACAGCAGAAAGCCGCCGCGCGGGCGTTGCCGCCGCGCAATATCTCCTCGAAAACGAAACAAAACAAGGCGCAGAACTTGCCGTGCAAACGGCGGGCATCGTGACATACACCGTGCCGAAAACACTGCGGCTCGACAATATCGACAAAGCGGTGGAAATCATGTTCCGTGTGAACAAAGTTTGCGATATATCGAAAATTATCGTCAAAAGTGGGGACGTGCAGCTTGCCGCATTCAAGCGCGAGCGGCTTGCACCGGGCGAAATGGAACATATCACCGTGCCGAAAATGCTGCTGCAAAAAGCCGAAAACAGCATCACGGTCACGGTAGAGGAGGGGTAAACGATGGCTGAAATTATTTGTATCGGCTGCCCGAAAGGTTGCCATTTGACGGTGGACGCGGCGACGCTTGACGTCAAGGGCGCCGGCTGTGAGCGCGGCATCACCTACGGCAAAAACGAAATGACAAATCCGGTGCGCGTGGTGACGAGCACCGTGAAAATTACGGACGCGGCGCTCTGCCGTGTGCCGGTAAAAACGAAAAATGCGATACCGAAAGATAAAATATTTGCGATAATGCGTGCATTAGACGATATAGAATTGCAAGCGCCTGTCAAAATAGGCGATGTCGCGCTCCGTGACGTGTGCGGCACAGGCATTGACATTGTGGTGACGCGCACGCTTGCAAAAATCTGAACGCAACTGCCGGTTGCGCATTTGCAAGGCAAAAACGGTGGAGAGCATTGCTTTTTACATTTGTGAGCAGCAACAGATAGAAAAAATCCGCAGCCATTCATCGGCTGCGGACTTTTTTATGCTTCTTTTTGGCTTTGCTTTTGCTTTTTAATCACCTTGAGGCGCGTAAATTCTTCGCGCTCGTGCTCCTCCAAAGTGGCGGAAATAAAACGAATATTGCCGTCAAGACGCGGTAAAACCACGTTTTCAAGCATATTGGCGCGGCGCTGTGTTTTTTTGATGGCGACCGCGAGGCGATAGACGCTGTTTTCGATGCCCGCAAGATGTGCGCACAGCTCTTTCACGCGGTTG
>JAVXRV010000109.1:0-6657 GCA_036643515.1 Ruthenibacterium sp. | reverse complement strand
GAGCCGAAAAACAGCCTTGTGAAGCAGTATCAAGAATTGATGCGGCTTGACAATGTGAAGCTTGCGCTCACAGACGACGCACTGCACGCCATTGCCAAAAAGGCCATTGCGCTGAAAAGCGGTGCACGCGGCCTGCGCAGCATTATGGAACAGGTGCTCATCGGCATTATGTATGAAATCCCGAGCGACCCGACCATCATTTCAGTGACGGTAGACGCAGACACGGTGGCGGGCGAAAAGCCGAAACTGGAGTATGGTGCTGTACGCAAACGCTACAAAACCATTGCTGCGGGCAGCGCATCATAGCATTTTTGAAAATGCGGGCGGAGAGCGTTGCTTTCCGCCCGCTTTTGTTGAATAATTCATATAAATCATGTATAATAAGGTTTTAACCAAATCGTAGAAACCATGGAGGGTACTATGCCTGAAAAAGTAAAAATTATTTTAGATAAAAGCGCGGATATTCTGCGTCTGCCGGCCATTGCCCTGCGTGGGCTTGTGGTTTTTCCGGGCAACATCATTCATTTTGAAGTGGGACGCAAAAAGTCCATCGCCGCCATTGAATGGGCAATGAATAACAACAATGCCGTGTTTTTAATCACACAAAAAGACATGGATGTGGAAGACCCCGGCTTTAAAGAACTGTATACCTACGGCGTGGTGGCCGAAGTAAAACAGGTGTTGCGCGTTTCAGACGACCTTGTAAAAGTGCTTGTGGAAGGCAAATATCGCGCCAAATTATTGACGGTAGACAACACCGGACGCTTTTTGCTGGCGTCTACAAAAGTGTCGGCACTGCGCGGCACAAAAACGGCGGATACTCCGCGCGTTGAGGCGCTTTTGCGCAGCGTGAAAGAGATGTTTGAGGAATACTTATCGCTCAACCCGCGCATGCCGAAAGACGCGATTTACAACATTCTCACAAACGAAAATCCGTCGTATCTGTGTGATTATATTCCGGCGAATTTCATGTTCAAATTCACCGATAAACAAGAGCTTTTGGATGAAGGCTCTATGGCGATGCGCCTTGAAAAAATATTGACGCTGATGAGCAAAGAAACAAAAATCATGCGCATTGAAAAAGACATTCAAGGCAAAGTGAACGAGCAGATTGAAAAAAATCAGCGCGATTATTATTTGCGTGAACAGATGCATGCCATCTCGGAAGAACTGGACGATTTAGACGACACGCGCGAAGAAGCACAGCGCTATCAAGAGAAAATTGCGACACTTCTTCTGCCGGAAGAAGCAAATGAAAAACTGACCAAAGAAGCCGAGCGCCTCGGAAAAATGCAGGGCAACTCACAGGAGGCCTCTGTCATTCGTTCCTATCTTGATATCTGTCTTGACTTGCCGTGGAACACGGAAACGACCGATCATATCGACATCAACAAGGCGGCCGCTGTGCTTGAAAAAGACCATTACGGTCTGCAAAAAGTAAAAGAGCGCATCCTTGAAATTTTCGCCGTGCGCAAACTGGCACCGCAGGCCAAGGCACAGATTATTTGTCTTGTCGGCCCTCCGGGCGTCGGCAAAACATCGATTGCAAACTCGATTGCCAAATGCCTTGGGCGCAAATATGCGCGCATGTCACTGGGCGGCGTGCGGGATGAAGCGGAAATTCGCGGTCATCGCCGCACCTATATCGGCGCAATGCCGGGCAAAATCATCAGCGCCATCCTCAGCGCAAAAAGCAAAAATCCGCTTTTATTGCTCGATGAAGTGGATAAAATGGCAAGTGATTTTAGAGGTGACCCCGCGTCTGCCTTGCTTGAGGCACTCGACCCCGAACAAAACAAATCATTCAAAGACCATTATCTCGATATTCCGTTTGATTTGAGTGATGTATTGTTCATCACAACGGCAAATACACTTGACACCATTCCGCATCCGCTGCTCGACCGCATGGATGTGATTGAGCTTTCGAGCTATACGCGCGTTGAAAAATATAACATTGCCAAAAAACATTTGCTACCAAAACAGCTTGTGGCAACCGGATTGAAAGGCAAAGTGAAGCTCAACCAAGCCGCACTGTATACCTTGATTGACGGCTATACACAAGAGGCCGGTGTGCGTAATTTAGAGCGTACACTCAATGAATTGATGCGCAAATGCGCCAAAAAACTGGCGGCGGGCGAAGCAGAAAATATCGCCATTACGCCGCAAAACGTCGAGGAATTACTTGGCCCGAAACGTGTGAAACCGTCTTTTTGCAGTCGTGAAGACGCCGTGGGCGTCGCAAATGGGCTTGCTTGGACGAGTATCGGCGGAGAAATTTTACCCATTGAAGTGCAAGTCATTCCAAAAGGTAGCGGCAAGCTGGAACTCACAGGTTCGCTCGGCGATGTGATGAAAGAAAGCGCAAAACTTGCCATCACCTACGCGAAAGTGCATGCCGCAGAATACGGCTATGATGCCACAACCCTGAAAGATGTGGATATTCACATTCATGCACCGGAGGGTGCTATTCCAAAAGATGGCCCATCGGCCGGTATCACGCTGACAACTGCGCTGATTTCATGCCTGTCCGGCCGCGCGGCGCGTGCGGATATTGCGATGACAGGAGAAATAACATTGCATGGGCAAGTGTTGCCCATCGGCGGGCTCAAAGAAAAAAGCATGGCGGCCTATCGCGAAGGCATGAAATTGGTGCTGATTCCACATGCCAATGTGCCGGATTTATACGACGTGGACGACGCGGTAAAAGCCGCGCTGGAATTCAAGCCGGTGTCCACCTTAGAAGAAGTGCTGCGCACGGTATTGCTGCCGACAGCACAGACGGAACCGTCAATTTCGGCCGGCAAACCACACACGACGGATTCGCAGCCGGTTTTACCGCCCAAAGCACATGCGGAAAATACCGCGCAACTTCCGCAATAGAAGGGAACACCCAAATGAATTACGCACTCGCAGAATTTAAGGCTTCTTATGGCCTTTCCTCACAATTACCGGACAGTGACCGACCGGAAATTATTTTTTCGGGACGGTCAAACGTCGGGAAATCGTCGCTCATCAACAAGCTTTGCAATCGCAAAAGTCTCGCGCGCGTATCAAGCACGCCCGGCAAAACGGCCACGATTAACTTTTATGAAATTGACACGATTTATTTTGTCGATTTGCCCGGTTACGGCTATGCAAAAGTAGCGCAAGGCGAGCGGCAGCGCTGGGATGAACTCATCAACAGCTATTTTGCAGCAGACCGAAACAGTGCTTTGCTCGTGCAATTGCTTGATTGTCGTCACGCACCCTCGGCAGACGATATGCAGATGCTCGCATATTTGCAGCATCATCATATTCCGTTTGTGGCGGCGCTGACCAAGGCCGATAAAATGAAAAAAAGTCAATATGACAGCATTGTGCAGGATTTTACGCATATTTGCAACAATTACGGATGCCGCGGCGTCGTTTTGACAAGCAGCGACAACGGCTATGGTATGGACGCACTCAAAGAATGGATTGCACAGAGTATTTTGCCGCCGCTTGAACACGAAACATAAGGAGTTTTTCATGGAACAAGTCACCTCCGTCAACCAAAATGGCAACCTTAGCATCGGCGGCATGGATACTGTGGCGCTTGCTGCAAAATATGGCACACCGCTGTATGTCATGGACGAAAATGCAATTCGCGCCAACTGCCGCGCACTGAAAACATCGCTTGATTTTTATTATCACAACAACGGGCTTGTTTTATATGCAAGCAAAGCGTTTTGTTGCAAGCAAATATATCGCATTGTGGCGCAAGAGGGACTTGGCGTGGATGTTGTATCCGGCGGCGAGCTGTTTACGGCGCTTGCGGCCGGTTTTCCGGCGGATAAAATCTATTTTCACGGCAACAATAAAACCGCGCAGGAACTCTGCATGGCACTTGAAAACGACGTAGGCATGATTGTGGTGGACAATTTATCAGAGTTGACGCTGCTTGAAAGTCTTGCGAAAGCCAACGGAAAAATCGCCAACATCTTGTTTCGTATCAAGCCGGGCATTGACGCGCATACGCACCAGTTTATTATGACGGGGCAGATTGACTCAAAATTTGGTTTTGCGCTTGAAACCGGCGAGGCGATGGAGGCTGTCACCGCAGCGCTTGCTATGCCGCACATTCATCTCGCGGGTGTGCATTGTCACATCGGTTCGCAGATTTTCGAGATTGAACCGTTTTGCCATGCCGCGACCGTAATGCTGCAATTTATCAAAGACATCCAAGAAAAACACGGCTATGCCATCGAACAGCTTAATTTGGGCGGCGGCTTTGGCATTCGCTATGTAGCACAAGATGACCCGAAAGCACTTGGCAGCTATATGGAGGCTGTTTCCAAAACGGTGTACGATTTCTGCAAAAAAAATGATGTCGCTGTGCCGTTTATCTGCATTGAACCGGGGCGCTCGATTGTGGGTGACACCGGCATTACGCTGTATACCGTCGGCGGCGTCAAAACAATTCCCGGTCACCGCACGTATGTGTCTATCGACGGCGGCATGACAGACAATCCGCGCTATGCGCTGTATCAGTCGGCATATGATGCCGTGATTGCCAATAAGGCATGTCTGCCACGTGATTTTGTGGCGACCATCGCCGGACGCTGCTGCGAAAGCGGCGACTTGATTCAAGAACACACCAACATCCAAACGCCGGCGGTTGGCGATATTCTGGCCGTTCTTTCCACCGGCGCTTACAATTATTCGATGGCTTCCAACTATAATCGCGTGCCGCGCCTGCCTGTTGTGATGGTGAAAGACGGTGCAGATTCTCTCGCTGTGCGGCGCGAAACGTATGAAGACCTCGTGCGGAATGACGTATAATGGCATATGAAGAATTTGCGGACGTCTACGACCTGTTTAACGAGGACGCAGACTATGATGCACTGTTTGACTATCTGCATGCAAGATTGCTTGAAAATGACATACAAGACGGCATCGTGGCCGATTTAGGCTGTGGCACCGGCGAGCTGACCTTGCGGCTTGCGCAGGCGGGCTATGACATGATTGGCGTGGATTTGTCTGCCGACATGCTCAGCGTCTTGCGTGAAAAGGCCGACGAGGCCGATTTGCACGATATTTTGCTGCTCAATCAAGATTTGACGCAGCTCGACCTATATGGCACGATTCGCGCCATTGTGTCCACATTTGACAACTTTAATCATATCGCACCGGCACAGCTTGAAAAAGCCGTCTGCCGTGCATCGCTTTTCCTTGAGATGGGCGGTGTGTTTTTGTTTGACATGAATACACCGTATAAGCACGAAGAAATTTTGGCGAATCAAACGTTTGAACTTGAAGCCGACGATGCGCTTTGCGTGTGGAAAAATCATTATGACGCACAAAATAAGTGTACACAGATTGAAATTGATTTAAAATATGCAGACGGCGAGGCATACGTCGAAAATTTTTGCGAATACAGCTATACGCGTGCGCAGATTGAAGCCATTTGCGCCAAGGCCGGATTGCGGATTTTATCGGTTTGCGATGGCGAACAGTTTACGGAACTTGTCCCGCACAGCCAGCGGTTTTTATTTACCACGGTCAAAGAGGCCTAAAAGGGAGAATATATGGATAATTTTATGCGCGCGATTTCCGAAAACGGCGGCGTACTTTTCTGCGCGATTGATTCCACAGACATCGTGCGTGAGATGGAACGTATTCATAAACCGTCTGCGGTGACATCTGCCGCACTCGGGCGCTTGCTCACGGCGGCAAGCATGATGGGCGCAATGCTCAAGCGCGACACCAATACCGTGACGCTGCGCGTAAAAGGGGACGGCCCTGCCGGCACATTGCTCGCCGTTGCGAATGGAAAAGGCAATGTCAAAGGCACTGTGGAACATGCGATTGTAGAGCTGCCTGCACGCGCAGACGGCAAACTGGATGTCGGCGGCGCTGTGGGACATTACGGCACGCTTTCCGTCATCAAAGATTTAGGCATGAAAGAACCTTATGTAGGGCAAGTGCCGCTTGTCAGCGGCGAAATTGCCGAGGATATCACAGCCTATTATGCGGCAAGCGAACAAACGCCCACCGTATGCGCGCTTGGCGTTTTGGTGGACAAGGATTTGTCGATTTTAAAAGCGGGCGGTTATCTGATTCAGCTTTTGCCGGGCGCAAGTGATGAGGAAGTGACTTTGCTCGAAGAAAACATTGCAAAACTGCACAGCGTGACGCAAATGCTGTGCGAGGGCAATTCGCTGACGGACATGATGGAAAAGGCGCTTGCCGGTTTTAATCCGAATGTGCTTGACACGCAAACGACGGCGTATATTTGCGATTGCAGCGTGGCACGTGTCGAAAAAGCACTGATTTCACTCGGGAAAGCAGAACTTGACGAAATGGCGGCAGAAGAGAAACCCATAGAAGTTGCTTGCCATTTTTGCAATAAAAAGTATCAGATTGATATTTTTGACTTACTTTCGCGTTTAAATCACGAAAGCGAAAATTAGTTTTAAAAAATTGTCGTATTTGCTTGACAAAGCATGCAAAGTACGGTAAAATAAATCTCGCCGCTGAAAATAAAGCGGCAGATGATTTGCGGATTTAGCTCATCTGGTAGAGCGCCACCTTGCCAAGGTGGAGGTAGCGAGTTCGAGTCTCGTAATCCGCTCCATTTCATTTTTAAAGAATGAAAAACTTGACAAACTAGGTTCTTATGTGGTATAATAATCTAGT
>JAVXRV010000108.1:0-6666 GCA_036643515.1 Ruthenibacterium sp. | reverse complement strand
CCTTTGCAACCGCACGACAAAAACCAGAATTTGACGGCATGACCGACGGCTGTCAGTTCAATTTCGGGCGTCTTATTTTCTAAAATGCTTTTTGCATGGGTGGCGCCCATGTTGCCAAGTCCGATGATGCCCGATTTTGATTTTTCATCCTATTTTCCTCTTTTGTAAATGTTAAAAAGCCATGCGCTCCCAACCGAGATTGCAAACAGGCGGCAGACCGAGCATTTCACGGCCGGTGTTGACGTAATATTTGTAATTTTCAAGAGAAACGCCGTTTGGAATGCGATGGTCAATGGCGAAAATAGTGCCGCCGCCCAGCATCGGGGCACTCATTTTATAGGCAAGTTCTTTGCGAATTGTCTCAAAATCTTTGGTGAGCGCAAACTTGTCAATGCCGCCCTTAAAGCAGACACGCGCACCATATTTTTGACGCAACTTGACGATATCCATGCCGGCCGCCGGCTCGCAGGGGTAAAAGCAGGTCACACCGCAGTCCAACATGGAATCAATGACAGGGTTCATGTTTCCGTCGCTGTCTTGCGAAAAAATCGATGCGCCGCATGTTTTGGCACAGCCCCAAACTTTTTGATAATAAGGCTGTAAAAAAGTTTTGATTTGCGATGGTCCAAACAATGGACCGGATTTTCCAGCCATATCCTCGTGAATGCTGACACAGTCAATCCCCACAATATCGCGCAAACGCTCTAAAATTTGCACACAGGTGTCGCCGATTGTCGTCAACATATCCTCAATCAATTCGGGTTCTTCATAACAGGCAATGCACAGATTTTCTTCGCCCATCAACTCGCGCGGCTCATCAAATCCACCCGGCATGTTGAAAATAGTCAAATATCCCTTGTGCTGCATCGTGTTTTGCTGTTTTAGCGCTTCGTAATCCATGCGGCTCTCTGAAAAAGTGTACCAATGTTTGATTTTGAGCCAGTCCTCCATCGTTTTTACGGGATAGTCCATGGGTAGAGGAATGGTGGCACTCGCCTTACAAAGTTTCACTGTACGGCCAAGTTCGTCGCGACATATTTGATATTCGCTGTTGTCCTCCAGAACAACCGGCGCAATGTCTGTGACAGCACCCGTCTTTGCGGCGAGAACTGTTTTGAGCACATAGTCCCAGTCAAACGCAAGGAGCGAAAGTTCTTCCGACGTCGCACCTTGTGCCGTCCATTCCGCCGGCAGACCAATAAGCGGGCCAAACAACTCGCAAAACATTTCGCGTCCTGTATCCTCAAAATTGCAGTGTGCAAGATAGCGTTCTCGATTCCAAATCATACGATGTACTCCCTTTTCGTTTTTATTTTTATTTTAGAACAAAAACAAAATAACACCATGCCGCTTTTTCCGCAACATGGACAATTATCCGCAAATTGTTGATTTTTCATGCACACATTGGTAAGATACAGAGGGGAGATGAAGAAATGGTTGAAAACAGGCCGGTAGTGGTAGACTATTTTGTCAGGCGTGCCACAACGAGCGGATGGGAAATTCCGCAGCGCACAATTGACAATCATGAAATTGTATTTGTGGTGGAGGGCAGAGGAATTGTGCGTTTTGAAGGCCATGCCACCGAGGTGTCGCAAGGAGATTTGATTTATTTCAAACCCAACCAAAAGCACAGCATGTATGTGACAGAGGCGCCGTATCTCACATTTTTTGCCGTACATTTTACGATGCTGTCGGCGCAAGATGCAATGCCGTTTCCGCAAATTGCGCATTTGCATCATTTTTATCTTTTGCAGCAGATGTTTCAAATGTTACAAGACGTCTATCAAAATAAGCAGTATTTATATCAATGGAAGCAGAATGTTTTGTTACAGCAAATACTGTGCGAAATTTCAATTGCCATGCACAATGAAGTTTCTCCAACGAATCAGGCGCGTGTGCAAAGGGTCATCGAAATGATTCACAACAACCCTTGCCGCGCAATCTCACAAAGAGAAATGACAGAGAAAGCGCAGATTAAAAAGACGCTCTTTTTGCAGATTTTTAAAGAAATAACAGGAACAACGCCCTTGCAATATGCAATGCGGTTAAAACTTGCCTATGCGCGCGACTTGCTTTTGAATACACAAAAGAGTGTTCAAGAAATCGCGGCGCTATGCGGGTTTACAGATGCCTTTTATTTCAGCAGAACTTTCAAAAAAACGTTTCTCTGTGCGCCGACCGAGTATCGAAAGAATAATCAATAACGGCCTGCAATGAGCGCCTCGGGTATATTGATATTCAAAACTTCACGCCGCGCATCAAAGCCGAAGTGCTATGGCAAACAGGGCCCATGGACAGCTTTTATGTGCAGCGGATGACGCGTTTGCTTTTGTCACCCAATAACAGGAAAAGATTGACAGAAATCAAAAATTGCACTACTATAAAAGAAAAGCAGTAAAAGAAATGTGCAATATGACAAATGATTTTTTATTGAACGCTCAGTCGGCTTACCCATCTTTAAACGCGGGCAGAAAAAAAGGTAGCTGATTTTATGCTACGTAATCCTAAAAACGCCAGATTTATGTCTATGTTTGATTTGGCCGAGGAATGTCATGTTGGGCTTACCGGTGTGTTTCGTTTTTGCAAAATGATGCATCTGCACGGTTATTAGAAATTTAAAATGCAGCTTTCTTTGAGTATGAATTCCAACGAAGCGAAAGAAGAAAGTGAAGTGTTGCCAAGCGATGTCAAGTGGCGCGATTCGGTGGAGGAAGCGGCCAAAAAACTATTGCACAGCTCTATGTGCTCGGTTTACTTTATACAGAGGTATATCGCAAAAAATTTGAATATTCCAATCAAATCAATAAAAAGGTTTCCACCTCGATATTGGATAAGATTTATTAAAAAGGATGGTATGCATGAATATCATTGTCTGTATCAAACAAGTTCCCGGCACAAGCGATGTACAGGTTGACCCTGTGACGGGCGTGCTGAAACGCGACGGAACAGAAAGCAAATTAAATCCGTATGACCTGTATGCGCTTGAGCTTGCATTACAGCTTGCCGGAACACAGCACACCGTAAAAACCATCACCATGGGGCCGCCACAGGCCAAAGCAGCGGTGATGGAAACACTTTACATGGGCGCAAACAGTGGTGCTGTGATTAGCGACCGCAAATTTGCCGGTGCGGATGTGCTTGCCACAAGCTATACACTTGCGCAGGGCTTGCAAAAGCAAGGCGATTACGGCCTCATCATCTGCGGCAAACAAACCACCGACGGCGACACAGCACAGGTGGGTGCTGAAATTGCGGAATCGCTCGGTTTACCGCATATTTCAAACGTGGAAAGTATTCTGCGTTTGGACGATGACAGCGTGACGGTGCGTGCACATCAAGATGCATCGATTGTCACAGCAACGCTTAAACTGCCGTGCCTCATCTGCACGGATGGCGGAATCAATGTGCCGCGGCTGCCGTCTTATAAGCGCAAAATGCAACTGAGTGACAAGCTCATTTCGTTTTATACGCTTGCTGATATGCAGGACACAAACGAAATGCACTATGGACTCAACGGCTCACCTACACAGGTTGTACGGATTTTTCCGCCGGAAAAATCCACCGAAAAAGAAATATGGGAAGGCAGCGGCGCGCTGCTTGCCGAAAAGCTGCAAACGCTTTTGGAACATCGTAAATTCATATAGGCAACAGCGAATGACTGTTGGGAGGTTTCAATGTCTTTACAAATCAATACAAGCAAAGTAGATGCCGTGGTTGCACAGAAGCTTGTTTCACTATGCCCTTTTCATGCAATTTCTTATGAAAATGATGCACTTTCCATCAGTGCTGCCTGTAAAATGTGCAGAATATGCGTCAAAAAAAGCGAAGGCGTCATTACGGAAGTGCAGGAAGAACGTGCACAAATCGATAAATCAAAATGGGTGGGGATTACCGTTTTTGCGGACTTTACCAATGGCCGTCTGCACCCCATTACGATGGAACTTTTGGGCAAGGCAAAAGAATTGGCCGGCGTAACCGGACATCCGGTTTTTTGCCTACTGATTGGACATCACACCGAAAAAGCCTGTGAAACCTTACTTTCTTATGGTGCAGATCGGGTTTTTGTTTATGATGCGCCTGTTTTTGAAAATTTTCGTGCGGATATGTACGCAAATGCGTTCGAGGACTTTATCAAAAACGTAAAACCCTCTAGTATTTTGGTGGGAGCAACCGATCTTGGTCGCTCACTTGCGCCGCGGGTAGCCGCGCGGTTCAAAACAGGGCTTACAGCCGATTGCACGGTATTGGAAATGGAAACGAACACGGATCTTGTACAAATACGTCCCGCATTCGGCGGTAATATTATGGCACGGATTATCACGCCATATACGCGCCCACAGTTTTGCACCGTGCGGTATAAAGTGTTTTCAAAGCCGGAAAAAGTGCAAAAAATTATCGGCAGTCGCATTGCCATGCAGCTGCCGCCTGAACGTGCAATAAGCGGAATGACGATTGATGCAATCACAGAAAAAAAGGCGGAACAGGATTTATGTGATGCACAGGTCATTGTGGCCATCGGGCGCGGCGTAAAAAGCGCAGCCGACCGAGCGCTCGCAAAAGAATTGGCATCTATATTGCAGGCACAGCTTGCGTGTACGCGTCCGCTTGTGGAAAACGGATGGTTTGATGCCAAACACCAAATCGGTTTATCCGGCCGCACCGTAAAGCCAAAGTTGATTCTCACACTGGGCATTTCGGGCGCGGTGCAGTTTGCGGCAGGCATGCGCGGCTCAGACTGCATCATCGCAGTAAACAGCGACCCGCAGGCGCCGATTTTCGACGTGGCACACTACTGTTTGATTGGTGACTTAACGGAAGTGTTGACCAGCCTGATAGATTGCATAAAGGAGGCAAAAACCAATGCCGCAGTTTTATGATATGACGGACACAGACTATCATTATTTAAAAGCGCTTGCTCCCGGACGTGTTTTTATAAAAAAAGAAATCAGCGAGGATTACGGCCATGATGAGTTGGGCGGCCTAGAGCATATGCCGGATGCGCTTGTGAAGGTGAAAAGCACAGAGGAAGTCAGTGCCGTTTTGCGCTATGCAAACGAGCATCATATTCCGGTGGTTGTGCGCGGCTCCGGCACAGGGCTTGTGGGCGCTGCCGTAGCAGCACATGGCGGTATTATGCTTGAAACTACCTTGATGAATCAAATCATAGAGCTTGACGAAGAAAACTTGACGGTCACGGTACAGGCCGGTGTGCTTTTGATGGAGTTGACCGAATTTGTAGAGAGCAGAGGCTATTTTTATCCGCCGGATCCGGGCGAAAAATCCGCGACCATCGCGGGCAATATCTCCACCAATGCGGGCGGGATGCGTGCCGTCAAATATGGCGTCACAAGAGATTACGTGCGTGGTTTAACGGTGTGTTTGCCGAATGGCGAAGTGATGACACTGGGCGGAAAAGTGGTAAAAAACAGTTCAGGATATAGCTTAAAAGATTTAATTGTCGGCAGTGAGGGCACACTGGGTGTGATTACGCAGGCAGTTTTGAAACTTTTGCCGTTGCCGGTGCGCAGCATTAGCCTGCTTGTGCCGTTTGAAACGATGCAGGAGGCACTGGCCATTGTGCCGGAAATCATTCGAGCCAAAGCGATTCCGACCGCCATTGAATATATGTCGCGTGAAACGATTTTATTTGCGGAGGATTATCTTGGCAAAAAATTTCCCGACACAGATAGCACCGCGTATATCTTGCTTACTTTTGATGGAAACACAGAAGCACAGGTAAATGCGGAAATGGATGTTGTGGCGAAACTTTGTCTTGAAAAAGGCGCGAAGGATGCGCTGATTGTCGATACAGATGAGCGGAAAAAATCCGTTTGGGATGCGCGGGGCGCATTTTTGGAAGCTATCAAAGCGTCCACAACACAAATGGACGAATGTGATGTTGTGGTGCCGCGCAATCGAGTGGCAGACTTTATTTTGTACACGCATGAATTATCGCAGCAACTCGGTTTGCGTATCCCAAGTTTCGGACATGCAGGCGACGGAAATTTACATATCTATCTTTGTCGTGATGCGCTTTCTCCGGCCGAATTTAAAGAAAAACTCAAGTGCGCTTTTGATGCCATGTACGCGCGCGCTGCCCAACTGGAGGGTCTTGTATCCGGCGAACACGGAATCGGATGGGCGAAAAAACAGTATTTGGCTACGCAATATGGCGAAACGCCGATTGCGCTTATGCAAGGTATCAAAGCGGTGTTTGACAAAAACGGTATTTTAAATCCGGATAAGGTCATTTAATCAGCATGAAAAAGCACATATCGGCCGTTTTTTGACGAAAATAGCCGAGGTGTGCTTTTTTGCAGTCCGTGACGATTCCATATATCCTCCGTGCATGGGAGAAACAGCGTAACTTCCCAACGACCACGCGTTTTTGTCTATTTAAATTGTTCCTGAATATACGCGCCCCAAGGCAGCAGCGCTTCGAGATTTTTCGGGTATTGGCGCACATCCCACTCCGGCATCATTTCAAGCAGCACCCGCAGCATGCAATGGCGTTGTTAAGCGCGTATTCCACTGCGGTTTTCAGCTTTCCCGCGAGGGGCTGCTCGGCCAGATTTTCAAGCCAACACCAAAAAGCCCTGAGCATGGGAACTTCCACTTCAAGACGCGCTGTCGCAATGTGATTTCACATTGCGATTGTGCATCGGC
>JAVXRV010000107.1:0-6829 GCA_036643515.1 Ruthenibacterium sp. | reverse complement strand
CAGCAGCCGCGCGACAAAAAGGCCGCCTTGCTGAAAATATTGCAAAAACACACAGGCCAAAACGGCATTGTGTATTGCTCCACACGCAAGGCGGTGGATGAAATTTGCGCCTTTTTGTGTGAACATCAATTTACGGCAACGCGTTACCATGCAGGCCTTTCTGCCGAGGAACGTCGCCAAAATCAAGAGGCGTTTTTGTTCGACGCATGCAATATCATTGTGGCGACGAGCGCGTTCGGTATGGGCATTGATAAATCGGACGTGCGGTTTGTGGTGCACTACAATATGCCGATGGACTTAGAAAGTTACTATCAAGAGGCCGGCCGCGCCGGCCGCGATGGGCTTGCGTCGGACTGCATTTTGCTTTACAGCGGGCGCGACGTGATGACAAATCGATTTTTGATTGAAAAAGGCAACGAAGCCGCCGCGGTGGAGGATGCCGCCGAAAAAGACCGTCTGCTGCAACGCGGCTATGACCGCTTGCGTCAAATGACGTTTTACAGCACCACACCACGCTGTTTGCGGCATGAAATTTTACAGTATTTCGGTGAAGATGCGCCGAAAACCTGCCAAAACTGCGGCAATTGCAACACCGGCGCGGAAGTGGATATCACACTGGACGCGCAAAAGATTTTGAGCTGTGTCAAGCGGACGGAAGAACGCTTTGGCAGCAAAGCGATTGTGCGTATTTTGCACGGCGAAACCAGTGAGCAAATAGAGCGTTGGCATCTTGACACAAGCATCAGTTTCGGCATTTTGCGCGACAAACCCGAAGCCACCGTGCAGGCCGAGGTGCAAAGCCTCATCACGCAAGGATATCTTGTGGTGATGACAGGAGATTATCCCGTTTTGGCGCTTGGCGCAGACGCTGACCGTGTGTTGCTTGCGGGCGAAAAAGTGTCCATGAAAGTGGCGCGCAAAAAGCCGGTCGGCGCGGCAAAAGAATCCGCGAGCCGTAAAACGAGCGCCGCGCAGAATCAAATGCCGCTGTCTGCCGAGGAAACCGAGCTGTTTGCGGTATTGCGCGCGTTGCGCCTGCAACTTGCAAAACGGCAGGGACTGCCGGCATTTGCTGTGTTTACCGATGCCACCTTGCAGGATATGTGCCGCAAAAAGCCGACGAGCATTGCGGATATTGACAAGGTTTCCGGCGTGGGCACGCAAAAATCTCGCACATATGGTGAGGAATTTACAGCGGCCATTCGGCAGTATTTGGAAACGCAAACATAAAAAAGAGGACGGATTTTTGACAATCCGTCCTCTTTTTTGATTATTGAACAGGGAGCGCAATCGGCGCGTCGCCGGGCAAAGCCGTGAGCGTCGGTGCGCAAAAAGTGTCCAGTTTATATTTAAAATAACCGATGTCCTTAAATGAATCAATGTTGATGTTTGAAGTGCCGGTATGCGGTTCAAGCATGTCAATCACGCGTGACACGGCAGGGGATTCATCCAGTTTCACAAGCAACGCGCCATCTTCCATGAAAATGAATTTAAACAGCCGTGTGCCGCTGCTTTCAAGCAGACACATCGTCAATTTCAACACAAGATGGTCGTCCTCATCGTGCGTAAATTTTCCGCGCGTGCCAATGGCAAACAAATTGCCGCCGATGTTCAAATCGCCCTCGCGAAACGCGTCGAAACCAACGGGAAAGCGCTGCATCGTGCCGCTTTCGGTGATGGCGATGTCGAGCGTGCTGTCTGTGCGTAAAAATTGCATTTGTGTGATGCCGGCGGGAAACCAACATTCCATACACGATACAATCACCGGCAAAATGCCCGCGCGATTGGCCGCAAACAGATACGGCTGTGTCGGCAACAAATCGGCTTCGGGCGGCAGGGCAGAAGGCAGTGCTTTTTGCGGCCGCAGCGCAAGTGCCGCCCACAAATGTTGATACCATTTTTTCGGCGCGGGCAGTGCGGGCACGGCCTCGCCAAATTGCAAATGCCGCAGTGTAAAATCAAGTTTTTGTGCCGCGGCCGCATCCGCCGTCGCGTTTTCATCCGTAAAACAACTGTTTAAAAAGGTGCAGATGGCACGTGCACTCTCACTTTTGGTAAATAAATTTGCCGCGCCCGCATTGACGGCGACAATTATGTCTTGCTTTGGCGCAACCAGCACATATTGCCCAAACATGCCGTTGAACATAAACTGTCCGTTTTTGCTGTTTGTCCAAATTTGATAGCCGTATTCTTCGCCGTCGGCACGCTGTGCATGGGTCTGCGTTGCCTCTTTAATATACGTTTCACTCAAAAGCTGCTTTTCTGTGCCGTTGCCATTCCACTTGCCTTTTTGCAGATAGAGCAGACCCAATTTGATGGCATCCTCGAGATAAACATACATGCCCCAGCCGCCTTTTTCAATGCCGAGCGGCCCAACTTCCCACGCGATATCGCCAAATTGAAGCGGCTCAAACAGGCGCGGTGTCAAATATTCCATAAGGCCGAGGCCGGTTTTACGCTTGATGATGGCAGAGAGCAAGTAGCTGTTCATGCTGTTGTAATCAAACTGTGTGCCCGGCTCAAATGCAACATCCGCGTCAAAAAAGGCTTTCACCCAGTCACTGTCCAGCATGATGCCGGCCTCTTTGAACAAAACACCGCTTTGCATCGTCAGCAAATGGTGTATGGTGATGGATTTTGAGCGGCGCCCTGTTAGTAAATTGCATTTTTCGGGAAAAATACTGCTGACGGTTTCGTCCTGTGTCACAAGGCCTTCGTCCAAAAGCATGCCAATGGCGGTGCCGGTGAAACTTTTGCATAAACTGTGCGTCACATGCCAACGCTCGGCAGAGTAGGGTGCATAAAACCCTTCGCTGATGACTTTACCGTGTCGCACGACAAAACAGCTGTGCACACCGCCGTTTTTGGCGGTGGCAAGCGTGCGATACAGTGTATCGAGCGCGGCAGAAGATACACCCTCGGCTTCGGGCGTGCTGCGCGGCAGCGGTGTCGGCTTTTTGCCGGTGCGCTGCGGTTTTTGCGGTACTACAGGGTACGGCAAAATTGCATCGGTGTCGCCGAGCAACAGCTTGCGCACAAAATTTAATAATTTTACACTGCTTCTGATTTCCATTGCGTAACCTCCAATGATTAGTGGCTTTTCACAAAGCGCGGGCGCAGTTTCATCATGTAAAGGCCGATGATACGGCACAGGGCAATGTCATATAGCACAAACGTAACATTGCCCATTACGAGCAATAAACCGAGCAGCGGCACGCCGCTGTCTTCAAATTCGGCCACGACAGAGGCAATCGGAAACAAAAATAAAATGCCGGCATACATGGCTGCAATGCTCACGTTGAACAGTGCCAACTTGCATGTCCACTGAATAATTCTGGAATGAATGCGGTCAAGTTTTGCTTTTGCCATCGGATAATATCCGAGAAAAAAGATAAAAATGAGCGCCATTTCTTTGTCCGGTGCGAGAAAAAGCGCCAATAGGGAAATGGCACAATAGAGCAGTGCGCCGGAGCCAAAGCCGTATTCAATCACCACGGGCACAATCAAAATGCCGGCAAATGCGGGCGCGACAAAGGTTGCAAACGGAATGACACTGCCCATCAGCATCATGACAATGGCCAGCGCACCAAACACGCCACAAAGGGCGATTTTTCCGCTTTCACTGCGGCGCGGTGACATCTTAACAGCCTCCGTTGCCGCAGCCGCAGCACATATTCATACACATCATCGCACTGCACATGTCGCAACACGAGCAGCCCGCGCCCGCAGGATTGTATTGCCTTGCACTGCTTGCATAGGGATTGCCGTTCATGTTGCCGTTTGCGCTGCTGTTTAAGTTGCGACGCGCGGCCTCATATTCACGGTTGCTCGGCTCAAGACGGCAGGCGGTGTCAAAATAGCGCAACGCGTCCGCAAGCCAGCCTTTATAATAGTAAGCACTGCCCACGAGAAAGTT
This sequence comes from Ruthenibacterium sp., assembly GCA_036643515.1. Taxonomy (GTDB): domain Bacteria; phylum Bacillota; class Clostridia; order Oscillospirales; family Ruminococcaceae; genus Ruthenibacterium. The sequence goes on along the minus strand of JAVXRV010000107.1, from coordinate 2,913 downwards.
CCATTCTGCATCTTCCGCGCCGCCGGCAATGCCGTTGAGACGTGATAAAGCGTTTTCCACATCACCGCAGTTAATCATGGCGCGGATGTCGTTGTATTTGCCGCCCGCTGTCGTGTTACCGGCCGTGCTGTCCGCAGACGTCGATTCGCTTTGCACATCGCCTGTGCGCAGCGCGCCCATAATGGTGTCAAAAGCGGCATTCAACTCGTCCATTTTGGCCTGTGCGTCATCGCGCAAAGGGCCGGCTTCATAATGTTCCGGCTGATATTTCTGTGCCAGTGCGCGATAGGCGGTTTTCACGTCTTCTTCACTTGCGCCGGGTTGTAAACCTAAAATTCTGTATGCATCCATTTTAGTAATCCTCTTTCGTTCCGTTATGGTCGGGCTTTGTGCGTTTTTGTCCTGCAAGGGCGATGCTGTGCGGCAACCCCAAAAAGAAAATATTATCAAGCAGCGGTCTGTTTTGCTGCAGTTCCAATAAATTGTAGCAAAGACTTGCTTCGCCCGCGCACATGCGGCAGAGAATCTGCGCCTGCTGCACAGCTTCTTCTTTGCTTTTTTCTTGCAATAAAAATACATTATACGCGCCGTGTGCAGCATCTTTTTCGTAATCTTCGGCGGCGTCAAGGTAGTAAATCATCTTGCCCACAAAAAGGCCAAGCCGCGCCAAAATATGCTTTTGCGCCTCGTTTGCGGCGGCACAGCAAAACAGGGCGGCGGTCATTTGCGCGGTTGCGTCTGCTGCGGCGTCCGCATTTTGGCTTTTGCTTTGTTCAAGCGCTGTCTGCGCCGCCGTTTGCTGTGCTAAAATGGCATCCACTTCCGGCCGGCGTGCCGCCGCCTTTTTGCGCATTTTTGATAAAAACGGCCGCAGTATCAACGAGGGTAAACGATGCAGCAGCTTTTCATCTATCATATCATCTGCAAGCTTGTAATAGGCGGTGAGCACAAGGCAGTCAGCTGCGAGCGCAAGACCGCCGCTTGTGGCGCACACAGGCTGTTTTGTAAGCGGGTTAGCAATGCATCGTTCGGCGCACGCGGTGCTCTGCACATCGGCCAAACTGTCGGCGAGCAGCGCCAACAACACAAGGTCGTAATTCAAAAACAGGCGTGATACAAAGCCGTATTCACGTTTGAGTTCTTTGCAAAGGCCACAATAGTATGCGCGATAAGTATACCATTCACGCACTTTTAATTCCGGCTTCAAGGGCAGCACATATCCAAACATTTCAAACTCTCCTTGTTTTGCAGCATCGCAAAGTAACAACAGTATACAATATTTTTTGTGCGTTTACAATTATTATGACCCATAACGGCCGTTTTTGCGCAAAATTTGCAATTTCTTCATATTTGTTTTGTCAAATGGTCGACGGTGTCAAAGCGAAATCCCGCATTTTTAAACCAAAGAATGATATCCGGCAATGCCGCGGCCGTGTTTTTGGTATAGGCCGCGTCGTGCATCAGCACAACCACCGTGCGCTGTTCGCCCACATCATGAATGACATTGTTGTAAATTTTATCGGCAGACGGGTGTCCGCCGATGGCATCGTCGGCGCATACGTTCCAGTCCACATAGGTGTAGCCGCGCTCGGCAGCCTGTGCTTTGAGAACGTCCATGATGTCTGCACCGCCATATTTGTGGCTGACGGTGTTGGTGCTGCCGCCCGGAAAGCGCAGAATTTTCTTGTCGACGTAACCAAATGGCAGCAGGTGTTCTTTCAAGGCCTCGATGTCTGCCCAATAGGCGGCAGAACTTTTGTAAATATTTTTGTATTCATGGCTGTCGCTGTGCAGCGCAATCAAATGGCCTTCGTTGACGGCACGCACAAGCTCTGCGCTATTGCGTGTAAGCTGTTCGCCGCCAATGACAAAAAAAGTGGCCGGAACTTCTGCCTTTGCCAAAGCGTCGAGCACAAGCGCGGTTGTTTTGGACGGGCCGTCGTCAAAGGTCAGATACACTACTTTTTCTGAGGGCGCGGCGCTGTCTGCGGAGGCCTCGACAGGGAGCAGAGAGTGCAGCAATAGGTCTTCGTTGCGACAGCCGACCATCGCGGGCTGTGTCAGATACACACAGGCACAAAAAGCCGTGACACCAAGTGCGCCAAGCGCCGTGCGCAGAATGATTTTTTTGAGAGAAGTTTCCATTTTCAAGGAAATACCACCTTTCTGTTGCGCGATTCGCAAAAATCTCTTATACTATAACTATGCTGTTTCCGCACGCAATCATACCGAAAACGGCAGGATAAAGGAGAAAAGATGGAATTACAGGGCATTTTACAAATCATAACAATGGTGCTTGCGGCTGCGGCGGCGATTTTGGCACTGTGCAGCTTTATTTTTCGCGCAAAACAGGGGATTACATCGGCAGAATTGAGTGCGTTTTCGCAAGAAATGCAAGAGCAACTGCGCGCTTTGCGTACGGAACTGTCGCAAAATGTGGCGCAAACGCTGCAAATGTCAAGTGAATTGCAGATTTCAGCGCAAAAACAGGTGGCAGATGTGCAGAATATTCGCCTGCGTGAACTCAGCGATCAGCTTTCACAGCGGCAGAATTTGCTGCAAAAAACCGTCAGCGATCAACTGGTGATGGTGGAACAGCGCATGAAAAACAGCGCCGTGGAAAGCGAACAAAAACTGGATAATATTCGCACGACCATGGAAACGCGCATTGTCGGCATGCAGGCCGACAACGCCAAAAAACTGGACGAAATGCGGCAGACGGTGGACGAAAAACTGCAAAAAACGCTCGATGATAAATTGCAGCAATCATTCAGCCGCGTCAGTGACCAACTTGAAAAAGTATACAAAGGCCTCGGCGAAATGCAAACGCTTGCAACCGGCGTGGGCGACCTCAAAAAAGTGCTCAGCAACGTCAAAACGCGCGGCATTCTCGGCGAGATTCAGCTCGGTGCC
>JAVXRV010000106.1:0-6850 GCA_036643515.1 Ruthenibacterium sp. | reverse complement strand
CACGCTGTTTATCTGGCTTCCGCATTTTAAACCGCTTGTCGCGATTGTGATGATTACCGGTGTTGCGTTTGGCGCCGAGGCCGGATTTTTGACAGGTGCGGTGTCTGGTTTTGTGTCGAATTTTATTTTTGGGCAAGGCCCGCTGACGCCGTGGCAGATGTTTGCTTTTGGCATGGCCGGCTTTTTGGCGGGGTTGTTGTTTCAAAAAGGCCTGTTGCATAAAAATAATCGTTCGCTGTGCGTGTTTGGCGGCGCTGCTGTTTTATTACTGGTCGGGCCGCTGCTCGACACCGGCGCACTGTTCATGATGACCTCGGTTTTAACGCCGGAAAGTGCCGCCGCCGTGTATCTGTCCGGTTTGCCGGTCAATGTGCTTCATGCGCTTGCAACGGTGGTGACACTGCGACTGGTTTCGCGTCCGATGTTTGAAAAACTCGACCGGATTCAATTAAAATATGGCATGATAGGGGAGGGTACTCGTGAAATTTGACTCCTATCATCCGGCCATTCATCTTATTTTTTTTACGCTTGTTCTCACAGCCGCGCTGCGGTTCAATCAGCCGTTTTTTTTGGCGGTGTCATACCTGTGCCCCTTTGTTTATTCCGTCAAATTAAACGGAAAAAAAGCAGTGCTGTTCAATACGGCACTGCTTCCTTGCATTCTTTTCTACACGCTTTTTTATGCGGGATATCACCATTTTGGCATCACAAATCTCATGACGAACGCAATCGGCAATCAAATTACACTCGAGTCCATCGTGTTTGGCTTTGTGCGCGGCATCATGGCGGCATCTGTGCTGATGTGGTTTTCGTGCATTCACACCGTCGTTTCTGCCGATAAAATTATGTATCTGACAGGGCGCGTTGTGCCGAAAGGTTCTCTTTTTTTATCCATGTTGCTGCGCATGATTCCGCGCATCAAACAGCAGGCGACGGTCATTCACATCGCACAGCAGGGAATTGGCAAAGGCCTGCATCAAGGCAGCTTTTTACAGCGCATCCGCAACTTTTTTCGCATGACGTCCATCCTCATCACATGGCTGCCGGAAAATTTCATACAAACGGCGCAAACCATGAAAAGCCGCGGCTATACGCTCAAAGGCCGCACCGCTTTTTCCATGTATCGGTTTGACGGACGTGACCGCAGCTTTGTAATTGCAATTTTTGCCTGTGTGTCCATGTTGCTGACGGCTGTTTTGCTCGACCAAACACGCATTTTATACAATCCCGAAATCATCCTCAACCGCATTACGCCGCTGTCGTATTTTTTTTACGCGGTGTATGTCTTTTTATGCTGTCTGCCGCTGATGCTGCAAATCGCAGGCGAGCAAAAGCTCAAATTTCGCTTGTTGAATCGGCCGTGATTCTGTGTTAAAATAGCAATAAGACAGAGCTTATTTAAAATGCAAGGGGGGCTTTCTGTGCTGCTTCGCAAAGAATACACTTGTCCGCTGGAATTAACGCATGATATGATTAAAGGGAAATGGAAAACCATCATTTTATGGCGGCTTCGGCTCGGGCACACCTCTCTTGCCAAACTCGAAAAAGACATCGAGGGCATCACGCAAAAAATGCTGCTGGAACAGCTGAAAGAACTGATTACGTTCGGCCTCGTGGACAAAAAAACCTACGAAGGCTTTCCCTTGCATGTGGAATATTTTCTCACGGAGGGACGCGGCCGAAAAATGCTTGAGGCACTGGAAATTATGCAGTCGGTGGGCATTGATTATATGGTGGAAAATAATATGGCAGAGGTTCTGCGTGAAAAGGGCGTTGTTTTATGACAGCGTCCTTTTGACTGCAAAATACCCACAAAAAAGTGGGTAATTTACAAGCCGGTGCCACAGCGTTATACTAAATGCATCCAATACAATGATAGGGAGGTTTTTTTATGAAAGTTTATAGCAACGGAATGGTCAATGGTGTATTTGACGATCGATATGGCAAGCGCGGCACAGAATTTAGCGAGAATGGAATCCCAACCTGCTCGATTCCGGTTCAGATAAAAGACGCGCCCGCGGGCACGGTTTGTTACGCACTGGTGTTAGAGGATAAAGACGCCTATCCCATCAGCGGCGGATTTGCGTGGATTCACTGGCTTGCGGCCAACATCACACGTGCCGAACTTTTAGAAAACGAAAGCCAAACCGCAACCGATTTTGTGCAGGGTGCAAACAGTTGGACGAGTGTGCAGGGCGGCGGACAAAGTGCGGAACTTTCCAGTTTCTACGGTGGCATGTGCCCGCCGGATGCACCGCATCTGTATGAGCTGCACGTGTATGCACTGGATAGTTTGCTCGATTTGAAAAACGGCTTTTTATTCAATGAACTGCACCGTAAAATGGACGGACACATCTTGGCGCAAGACACCCTCAAGGGCGTATATCTTCATGAGGAGGCATCCAAATGATTCAAAAGGTGGACCACATGGTCATCACCACCGCCAATCTGCCCGCTTGCATCGCTTTTTATGAGGCGCTTGGTTTTCGGGCACAGGACGCGGGCGGACGATGGGAACTGTTTTCCGGCGACTTTAAAGTCAACGTCCATTTAAAAGGGCATGAGCTTATGCCAAAAGCACAAAATGTGCAGACGGGCAGCGCGGATTTTTGCTTTGAGATAGACGGCGACCTTGCGCTGTGCAAGGAACAGCTTACAAAATGCGGAATCGCCATAGAGCTTGGCATTGTGACACGGCACGGCGCAAGGGGAGAAATGCACTCCCTCTATTTGCGCGACCCCGATGGAAATTTAATTGAGCTGTGCCGCTATGAATAGTTTTTCGCTGGCTTTTTCGGTGGTATGTCCACTGTTTTTGATGATGGCGCTCGGCTATTTTTTGCGCAGAATCGGGCTGTTTAACGAGGATTTTCTGCGTCAGCTCAACAAGCTTTGTTTTAACGTCTTTTTGCCTCTTATTTTGTTTATCAATGTGTATGACAGCGATTTTTCCGTTGCCTTTCAGCCGCGCCTTGTGATTTTTGCAATCCTAAGCGTGCTTGCCATGTTTGCGGTGCTCATGCTTTTGGTTCCGCGTTTTGAAAAAAGCAATCTGCGGCGCGGTGTAATCATACAGGGCATTTTTCGCAGCAATTATATTTTGTTCGGTCTGCCGATGGCGGCCTCCTTGTTTGGCACATCACAAAGCGGCACAACCGCTGTGCTGATTGCGTTTGTGATTCCGCTGTTTAATTTGCTCTCGGTCATTGCACTTGAAATTTTCAGAGGCGGCAAAGCGGACATCAAACGCATTTTGACAGGCGTTCTCACAAATCCGCTGATTTTAGGTGCGGCAGCGGCCTTTGTGTTTCTCCTGTGCGGAATACGTCTGCCGATTGTTCTGGAACAGACGGTGCGTGACATCTCCAAAATTGCCACACCGCTCGCACTGATTATTTTAGGCGGATCTTTTACATTTTCACGTCTGCTGCCAAACCTCAAACCCATCATGGCGGCGGTAAGCGGCCGATTGATTCTGGTGCCGCTGTGCTTTGTTTCGCTGTCCATCGCCTTCGGGTTTCGCGGCATGGAACTGGGCGCGTTGCTTGCCATGTTTGCAAGTCCCACGGCAGTGAGCAGTTTTACAATGGCGCAAACCATGCAAGCAGATGACGAATTGGCCGGACAGATTGTGGTGGTCGGCTCGCTGTGTGCGGTCATTACCATCTTTTTTTGGATTTCCATTTTATCTTATCTCGGCCTTTTGACGCCGATACAATAAAGGCACTTGTTTTATAAAAAATAGCGTTATCTGCGAAAACTCGCAGATAACGCTATTTTGCGATTATTCTTCTGTCTTTTTCATCTGACTGAGCTGATTGCGGCTGTCCTCTACATCTTTGCGGAAAGAATTGTTGATATGTTCTTGAATATCAATGTAAGTTTGCAATTGTTCGTCGGTAAAATTTTTCAAATTGCGAAAATTTCTGTCGGCGCACGCTTGGTCTAATTTTTCGTGATTTTCAAAAACAATCCATCCGTGCTGCGTCAACTCCAAATTGTACTCACAATTGTTGTTTTTGTTGCGCACTTGCTTGACCCAATTTTTTTGTTTGAGCTTTTTCACCATCTGTGAGCAGGCGCTCGGTGTTTTATTCATCGCATTTGCAAGCATGGTAATGGTGATGGAAGGATTTTTCCCAATCATCTGAATCACATGGCTTTCCACCTGATATAATGTTTCCGTGCCATATTGGTGCGGCATTGCGTCGTATTCTTTTATCAACTGACAGCCGACATCCAGTGTGTTCAGCAAATCATTAAAAATCTGATATCTTTTACTTGTTTTCAATAGGATGATTCCCTCCGTCTGTTCTGGTTTTGATTGAATCGCATCATGTCTATTATATTCTATTATTACAGATGTGCGGCGAAAGGTCAATCATAAATTGCATTTTTTATTGATACTATGCACTTGCTTTACCATAAACATCAAAATGCGGTGCAGTAAAATAAGATACTGCACCGCATTTGAAAATGTGATAAGCTATCAGTCTACAAAAACATATTTTGCAAGACGGTCAAACGCTTCTTCCACACGTGTGCGCGGCAATGCCAAATTCAGGCGCACATGGCACGCACCATGGAACGGACGGCCGTCCTGCCAGATAACGCCAACCTCGATGCCGGCTTTCTGCACATCTTCAATTGTTTTTCCGTGTGCGGCACACCAATCGGTGCAGTCAAGGAAAAGCATATAGGTGCCTTCCGGCTTTGTCACTTTGATGCCTTTGAATTTGTTTTGAATAAAATCAACCGCATAGGTTAAGTTGTCATTCAAAACCGTGCACAGTTCGTCTGCCCACTCAGCGCCTTCGGCAGAATAAGCGGCAATCAGCGCGTGCATGGAAAGTACATTCAGCGAATTATAATGGGTGGATTTCGATTCTTGACGTACACGCGCACGCAGATATTCATTATAAATAATATGATACGAGCCAATCAAACCGGCCAGATTGAACGTTTTGGACGGTGCATAAATGGCAATGGTGCGGTTGCGTGCATCTTCAGACACCGACTGTGTGGGGACGTGATGATAGCCGGGCAAAATTAAATCCGACCAAATTTCATCGGAAACCACATAGACATTGTGCTTTTTGTAAATTTCCATTGCTTTTTCAACTTCCCAGCGTTCCCAAACGCGGCCGGCAGGATTGTGCGGAGAACAAAATACAGCAGTATGAATATTGTTTTTTACGATTTTGTCTTCCATATCGGCATAGTCCATGCGCCATACGCCTTTTTCGTCCTGCACAAGCGGGTTCAGCACAATATCCCAACCGTTGTCCTCAATGCAGTGGGTAAAGCCGATGTACGTCGGCGATTGCAGCAACACTTTGTCGCCGGTAGAGCACAGCACACGCAACGCGGAAACAACACCGCCGAGCACACCGTTTTCATAGCCGATGCAGTCTTTTGTGAGGCCGGTCACGCCGTTGCGGGTTTCGTGCCAATGGATAATCGCATCATAATATGCCTCTGTGGCGAAAAAATAGCCGTATGCCGGATGCTGCGCACGCGCAATGATGGCCTGTGGAATGGTGGGAACCGTGGGGAAGTTCATGTCTGCCACCCACATCGGGATGACATCAAAGCCCTCGCGAATCGTTGCATCTGCAAAAAATCCGGTGCTTGCCTCTTTGCTCAGCGGCGCGTCCACGGCAATGGCGTCTTTTCCATTGCGGTTCATAATGGTTGTAAAATCGTATTTCATTTTAAAACAGTCCTTTCTTAAATCAAAAATTGCTTGGCTTATTTGATACAAGACCGCTGCCAAACCCAAAATTTCAGGCATGGCAGCAGTCTGTAAAATCAATTTAGATTGCGCCGGTCCAGCCCATCATGCTTAAACCTGTAATAATGATACCTGACAAAAGCATGAAAATCAACACCTTCGGCAATACCCATTTGGCCCATTTGCCAAATGAAACCTTTGCCATGGCAAGACTGCCGACGGTCCAGCCGAGCAGTGGGGAAAGCATATTGGTGAAGCCGTCGCCAAACTGGAACGATTGCACAATCATTTCAGGTGCCATGTGCAGCACTTCGCCAATCGGTTTGATAATAGGAATCAAAATTGCCGCTTTGGACGTTGCGGACGGAATGATGGGGTTGATGATGGAGATAACAAGCATCATGCCCACAGAGGACAGCCAGTTTGGAATGACAAGCAGCGGGAGAGAGATGGCATACACGATGGTGTGTAGCACGTTGCCCATGGTCAGCACCATTGACACCGAGCGTGCCATACCGATGACAAAGCCTACAAAGGCCATACTTGCCAAACCTTTGGCGAAGGTGTTGCCGATTGTTTCCGCAGACATGCCGGAGATAAAGCCTTGAATGACCGCGAAAATCAGCATAACGGTTGCCGTGACGGCGAATGTTTCTTTTGAATCGCCCACAAGACCGTAAACAACGATAATCACATATTGCAGCACAAACAGAACAAGCAGTACAATGGTTCTCCAGTCGAGTTTTGTTTCGGCAAGTTCTTCCTCGGTGGAGTCATTGCCCGGACGCCAACCTTCTGCGTACATGGGCGATTTTTCGGGGTTTTTGCGAATTTTTTTCACATAGCTCAAAAGCATCAATAGGCCAACCACCATAAAGATATTCATGATGACAAAGCGGCTTAAAAATGCGCCATAAATCGGGGTGCCCATCAAGCCTTGTGTGACCATGCATTTGGTCGGGCCGGTGCCAAAACCAATCATGGTGGCAAAAAATGATACGCCGATGGCGGTAATGGAATCGAGTTTCAATTTCCGCGCAAACAAAATGCCAAGCGGAACAATGGCGACGAGTGAATCGTTGCCGCCAAAAGCACCGAGATAAACCATGATGCAGA
>JAVXRV010000105.1:0-6950 GCA_036643515.1 Ruthenibacterium sp. | reverse complement strand
CTGAGCACGGCGGCGACTACCCCGTTGAGGTTTACACCTCGCATTTTGCTGCCTAAGCGCGACCGCCGGAATTTCACGCGCCTCCGTTTCGCTACGTTCCACTTCAGCTTATGAAATTCCACGTACCGGTAGAGAGTGTCACGACGATTTTAAAAAGTTTGTCTTGACAAGGGGGCCACTATATAGGACAGATACACCTCAACAAAGGTGGCTTTTGCGTCATGTTTCGCACCGCGCTCTTTTATTTTATATTGTATATTGACAAGAGGAAAAAAGAATCTATAATATAACTAACCAGTTACTTATTATAAAAAACAAAGGAGTAGAAGCGATGAAATGGACAGAGGAAGTTTTAGACGATTTGCTGACCACGCCAAGCGACACGCTTGTCGCAGATATTGCAAAAATACAGGGTGATATCATGGTTTTGGGGGCAGGCGGTAAAATGGGACCCACGCTTTGCGTTTTGGCGAAAAACGCAATCAAAAAGGCCGGAATTGACAAAAAGGTTGTTGCCGTGTCGCGTTTTACCGATAAATTTGCGGTGGAACTGTTGAAAAAACATGATGTGGAGATTATATCATGCGATTTGTTGGACGTGGATGCACTGAACAATTTGCCCGAACTTGAAAATGTAATCTACATGGCAGGACGTAAATTTGGCACAGATGGCAGTGAGTGGCAAACATGGGCCATGAATGCGACCTTGCCGGCATTTGTGGCAAAAAAATTCAGAAAATCCAATCTGGTTGTGTTTTCGTCGGGAAACATTTATCCTATGGTGCCGATTACTTCCGGCGGCTGTTCTGAGGCCGACAAACCCGCGCCGATTGGCGAATATGCCATGAGCTGCCTTGCGCGTGAACGTGCATTTGAGTATGCGGCCAATACGTTTGGCACAAAAGTGTTTCTATATCGACTTAGTTTCGCAGTGGATTTACGCTATGGGGTAATTTACGATATTGCAGAAAAAATACTGTCGGGCACGCCCATTTCCGTCACAACGCCCGTGCTGAACTGTATTTGGCAAGGCACTGCCAACGAAATTGCGTTGCGCGGACTTCTGCACACAACATCGCCGGCCAATATTGTCAATGTGACAGGGCCTGAAACTTTGTCGGTGCGGTATATTGCGCGTGAACTTTCCAAAAAGCTTGGGAAAGAACCTGTTTTTTGTGGAGAAGAAGGGCAAGATGCATACATCAGCAACGCGGGCAAAACGACCAAACTGTTCGGATATCCTGCCGTCAGCGCAGAAACGTTAATTGAATGGCAGGGCGACTGGATTTTATCCGGTGGCCGAGGACTTGGAAAGCCGACGCATTTTGAAGAACGTAAGGGAAGTTATTAAGAGAGAAAAGAGGACGCAACCATGACAAAACAAGAACAAGCAATGATAAACTTACATGCCGGAACCGTGATACCGGCTATTCCGCTCTGTTTAAACGAAAATCGGCAGTATGACGAAAAAGGACAGCGCCTGCTGTTGCGCTATTATCTCAATGCCGGCAGCGGCGGAATTGCCGCGGCGGTGCATACCACGCAATTTGAAATTCGCTTGCCGCAATACAATCTCTATGAGCCTGTTTTAAAAACAGTGGCGGATGAAATCGACCGATATGAGGCTAAAACGGGAAAAACAATCGTGCGCGTTGCGGGCGTATGCGGGGAGATTGCACAGGCTGTAAAAGAGGCAGCGCTTTGCAAAAAACTGGGATATACGGCGGTTTTGCTGTCGCCGGGCGGTGTGGGACATCTTACGGAAGCTGAAATGCTGACACGCACCGCGGCCGTGGCCGATATTATGCCTGTGATTGGCTTTTATTTACAGCCTGCGGCGGGCGGACGGATTTTCACCTTTGATTATTGGAAGAAGCTTGCCGCCATTGAAAATGTGGTGGCAATCAAATGCGCCTCGTTTAACCGTTACACAACCATTGATGTTGTGCGCGCGGTGGCCGAATGTCCGCGCGGCCATGAAATTACACTTTATACAGGCAATGACGACAATATTGTGGTAGATCTTTTGACCGAATATAAATTTGAAATAAACGGCAAATCCGTCACAAGACGCTTTGAAGGCGGGCTGCTCGGACACTGGTCTGTATGGACAAAAAGTGCGGTGGAATTGTTTGAACGCTTGAAAATTGCCGCCAAAGAACCAATGATTTCACAAGAACTTTTGACACTTGCCGCCGAAGTGACCGATACAAACGCAGTGCTTTTTGATGCGTGCAACAATTTTAGGGGATGCATTGCCGGTTTGCACGAAGTGCTGCGCAGACAGGGCCTCATGAAAGGCATTTGGTGCTTAAATCCGGAGGAAACGATGTCTGTGGGACAAGCGCAGGAGATTGACCGCATTTACAGAATGTATCCGCACTTAAATGATGATGCATTTATTCAAAAAAATATCGAAAACTGGAAAAAAGACCTGTAAATATGTTAAAATGTAAAGATAACATATGAAGGTGTGATGAAATGAAAAAATCCGAGATGACGAAAGAGAGGATTTTACAAGCAGCGGAACAGGAATTTTCGGCAAATGGCCTGTCAGGCGCAAGAATTGATACCATCGCCGAAAAATCGGCGGCCAACAAACGCATGATTTATGCATATTTTCAAAGTAAAGAAGGACTTTATAAATGCGTTTTGCAAAATGTATATGCGCGGATTTCCGATCTTGAGCTGCATGTTTTGGCGAAAGACGGTGAACGTGCGGCGGCGATTTGCGAAATCATCGGACGATATTTTGCGTTTTTGCAGGAGAATCCAACCTTTGTCAATTTGGTTATGTGGGAGAACTTGAATTGCGGGCAATACATTGAAGCCAGTGATGCAGCCAAAACCAAAGAGCCGTCGCTTGCCGCAGTGAGAAAACTGCTTTTAGACGGGATGCGCACAGGAGAATTCAGAAGCGACATCGATGTGGAACAGGCGCTCGTATCGCTGAATATGTTTTGTTTTTCCAGTTTTTCAAACCGGTTTACGATGACGAAGGTGTTCCGCTTACAAGTGGAGGAGCGCGCGTTTGAACAAACACGCAAAGAGCATATTTGCGAAATGTTTATGCGCTATCTTCAAAAATAGAAGGAGTAAACAATGCAGTATGGTTTGACATCTGTGACCTTTCGCACACTGAGCGCAGAGGACACGATTGCACTGGCCGTGAAAGCAGGCCTGACGGCGATTGAATGGGGCGGCGACGTGCATTGTCCGCCAAAAAACATAGAGGCTGCGCGCAATATTGCAAGGCTTACGCGCGAAGCGGGGCTTGCGGTTTCGTCTTATGGCAGTTACTACACATTGGGTGAGGCAGAGCAGGCATACACCTATGATGATGTGCTCGATACCGCCGAGGCGCTCGGTGCGGGCATCGTGCGCATATGGGCGGGACATCTGCCATCGGCAAAAATTTGTGATGCGCAATTTGCACGCCTTGTAAGCGAAGCAAAGCGGCTTGCTGATTTATCCCAAAGGCGGGGAATCATCATGGCGTTTGAATATCACGGCAATTCGCTGACAGATTCGGCAGAGAATGCATGTCGATTGATGCGTGCAATTCATCATCCGTTTTGCCGCCTCTATTGGCAGGCCAATTTTGAACGAAGCGTTGAAGAAAATCTTCGTGATATTGATATTGTGCGAAATGATGTGGTTTGTGCGCATGTTTTTGCATGGAAAAGCAACACGGAGCAGTTGCCGCTTTTGGAAAAAGAGCGCGAATGGAATGCTTTTTATCGACGCCTTGAAAAAGGTGCGGAGATTCCATATCTGATTGAATTTGTGAAAGACGGCACGCCGGAACAGTTTTTAAGTGATTGCACAGCCTTGAAAAAGATATTGGAAATTGAGTAAAAAACATGGCCGATGGGTTCTTGACGGAATGCATCGGCCATGTTTTTTGTCGTTTTGAAACGAAAATAATGGAGAACGGCAGACTTTTGCCCTAAAAAATTGCATAAAAGGTTAAGAGTAAAATAGAAAACGCGAAGCAAGCTGCGCAATAAAGGGTTAAACTGAAATCATAAAGCAACCGTATGGCTGCAATCCCCTGCGGGGGTGGTAAATAATCAACCGGTCATTCCAATGAATCAGAAAAATGGATTTGAAAAGAGGAGTAATATGGAACAACTTGCACTTTTTGGCGGCCCGCGTGCCGTAACGGTAGACTATAATCAATACGGTAAAGTTCCGATTGTGCCCGAAACGGCATATCCGCGCGTGGAAGCAATTTTGCGCTCAGGGGATCTTTCATTTCATCCGCTGGTCAGCGAGTTTGAAAAAACATTTGCCAAATATGTCGGTGCGCAGTATTCGATGTGTGAAGTGAACTGTACCACCTGCATTCAGGCGGCGCTGTTTGCTGTGGGCGTTGGCAGTGGAGATGAAGTGTTGGTGCCGTCCTTCACATTTTGGGCAACCGCAGGGCCGATTTATGCAAACCATGCAATTCCGGTGTTTTGCGATGTCAACAAAGACACCCACTGCATTGATCCGGACGATATTGAACATCGCATAACCCCGCGTACAAAAGCCATCATCGTGGTGCATGTGTGGGGCGTGCCTGCCGACATGGATCGCATCAATGCCATTGCCCAAAAACATGGGATTAAGGTGGTGGAGGACTGTGCGCATGCACATGGCACACGTTATCATGGAAAAAGCGTAGGCATTTTGGGCGATGTGGGTTGCTTTAGCCTGCAAAATTCAAAAGTACTGCCGGGCGGTGAGGGCGGCATTGTCGTCACCAACAATCGGGAGTATATGGAGCGTATGAAAGCGCTTGGTCAATATGATAAATTGATTGATTTGCCGGAAGATTCTCCCTACCGTCAATATTATATGACCGGCTTTGGCTTTAAGCATCGCATGCATCCTGTGGCGGCTGCGGTGGCGCTGTCGAACCTTGAAAAACTGGACGCAACCAACGCGATACGCACAAAGTTTGGTGTTCAAATTGAAAAGGAACTTTCCGATATCCGCGGATTTATCTTTCAAAAAGTGCCTGAAAATGCCACGCGCATTTTCGCGTATCATTATATTTATTTCGACGAAAGCGTGTGGGGGATTTCGTTGCCCACGCTTTTAGAGGCGCTGAATGCAGAGGGACTTTCCGTGGGCACTTGCGGATATGGATTTTTGCATCAAGCACCCGCATTCAGAAAACGTGACATTTTTGGCACAAATGATGTGATGAATCAGTATCCCGCAAAAGAAATTGAAACGCTGCCGGTGACGGAGGATTTGTCAAAACACACGTTTATGCTGCCGCGTTTTGAGCAGGATACGTCGGAATGTGCAGCACTTGTACAGGAATATCTGCATGCATTTCACAAAGCGGCTGAGCAGGTGGAATCTCTGCGTGCATACGAGACCGAAAATGGCGTGTTAAATATTGCGCGCGGCGATGGACGAAGCATCTCTTTGTTCAAATCAAAACGCTGACGCAAAAGAGAAGGGGGACAATATGAAAGACATCAAAAAAAGCTATAATCCATACGACAATATGCTGGCAGACCTGCGCCATGCGGCAAAACTGCTGCACTATGAAGAAAAAGATTATATCACATTTGAATATCCCGAACGCGAATTGAAAGTATCCGTGCCTGTGGAAATGGACGACGGCAGCGTGCGTGTGTTTGAAGGTTACCGCGTACAACATTCCAGTCTGCTTGGCCCTTGCAAGGGCGGGATGCGTTATCATCCGAATGTGAATATCGACGAAGTGAAAGCGCTGGCCGCGTGGATGACGATGAAATGTGCCGTTGTGAATATTCCGTATGGCGGGGCAAAAGGCGGCGTATGCGTGGATCCGGCCACGATGAGTAAAAAAGAAATGCAACGGCTGACAAGACGTTACACCTCGATGATTATGCCGATTATCGGCCCGATGAAGGATATTCCGGCACCGGATGTGAACACCAATGCCGAAACGATGGCCATTGTGATGGATACTTACAGCAGTATGCTCGGCTATGCGGTGCCCGGTGTTGTAACGGGAAAACCGGTGGCGATTGGTGGCTCTGTGGGACGTGGCGAGGCCACAGGACGCGGCGTTATGATTACCGCCTGCAACACGCTGAAAAAGCTCGGCATGCCCATCAAGGGCACACGCGTTGCCGTGCAGGGATTTGGCAATGTGGGCGCTACTGCTGCAAAACTGTTATACGAATGCGGCTGTCGCATTGTGGCATTGAGCGATGTGACCGGCGGAATTGTTGACCAAGACGGCATCGATGTGCCGGCGCTGTGCGCATATCTGAAAACTGAAAACAACCGTCTTTGCGATTATTGCGGCGGCAATGCCACGGCGACAGACAATTATCATGTGCTTACCTGCGATACGGATATTCTTGTGCCGGCCGCGCTTGAAAATCAGCTCACGGCAGAAAATGCAGGAGATGTAAAAGCAAAAATTATCATTGAAGGAGCCAATGGCCCCACCAGTGTAGAAGCCGACGAAATTTTACAAGAGAAAGGCGTTTTGCTGATTCCGGACATTTTAGCCAATGCCGGTGGTGTGGTGGTGTCTTATTTTGAATGGGTGCAAAATATTCAGTATTTAAAATGGGATTTAAACGAGGTGAATACGTCCCTTGAAAAGATTATGAATGATGCATTTGAACAGGTGTGGGAACTGAAAGAGAAAACCGCAGTCAATCCCCGCATGGCGGCCTATATGTTGGCATTGCAACGGCTTGTAACCGTGAAAAAGTTGCGGTTGATATTCCCGTAATGTGAGGCAGTGTACATTGCTTTTTGCAATCATTTTGATGGCTGTGCTTGGTGGCACAGCGGAAAGGAATCACAATGGATACAACAAATTCTATTGCGCTGTATGGCGGCGTGCCGACCATCACCGCGCCCATGGGCAAGGGCAATCGCTTCGGGGAGGAAGAACTTGCCAATGTAAAGGACGCGCTTAACCAAAACACACTTTTTTACTG
>JAVXRV010000104.1:0-6964 GCA_036643515.1 Ruthenibacterium sp. | reverse complement strand
GGCAGAGCCCTTGCCCTACAGAAACAGGCGCGATTTTACACAAATAAACGGCCTCCCCATGCACACACAAACACAAGAAGCCGCCGCAGAGTTCCCTCTGCGGCGGCTTCTTGTTCAAACATCATAAATCAAACAGGATACCAAGCGACACGGTCGTTTATTTTTTTTGCAAATATGCGTCAATCGCTTTTGCGGCCTGTTTTCCGGCACCCATGGCCAAAATGACCGTTGCCGCACCTGTGACGGCATCTCCGCCGGCATAAACGGCTGCACGCGTTGTCAGGCCGTCTGCGCCGTTTGTGATAATACAGCCGTGCCGGTCGGTGTCAAGGCCGGGTGTTGTGCTGTGCAGCAGGGGATTCGGGCTTGTGCCGATGGACATGACCATGCAGTCCACGGTCAAGGTAAACGCGCTGTCCGGCTTCACAATCGGGCGGCGGCGTCCGCTTTCGTCCGGCTCGCCGAGCGTCATTTCATCGCAAATCATGCCGCAGACATTGCCGTTTTCGTCGCCCAAAACTTCGGTGGGGCTGCAGAGGGTTTTGAAAATAATGCCCTCCTCCTGCGCGTGCTCCACTTCTTCTTTACGCGCGGGCAATTCTTCCATGCCGCGCCGATATACAATGTACACATGCTCCGCGCCAAGCCGTTTGGCGCAGCGTGCGGCGTCCATCGCCACGTTTCCGCCGCCGACCACCGCCACATTTTTGGCGTGCTGAATCGGCGTTTTGCTGTTTTCTTTGTATGCTTTCATCAAATTGATGCGCGTTAAAAATTCGTTGGCGGAATACACACCCTTGAGGCTTTCGCCCGGAATGCCCATAAACCGCGGCAAACCGGCGCCGCTGCCGATAAACACGGCCTCGTTGCCCATTTCAAACACGTCGTCAATCGTGAGCGTTTTGCCGATGACCATATTGGTTTCGACGTCGACGCCAATTTGCTTCAAGCCGTCAATTTCGGCCTGCACAATGGCTTTCGGCAGACGAAATTCGGGGATGCCATACACAAGCACGCCACCGGCGGTGTGCAAAGCCTCATATACGGTCACTTTATAGCCCATTTTCGCGAGGTCACCCGCAGCGGTCAGGCCGCTTGGGCCGGAGCCGATAACGGCGACTTTATGGCCGTTTTGCATGGGCATGACCGGCTTTTCGGTGTTGTGCGTGCGGTGATAATCGGCCACAAAGCGCTCCAATCGGCCAATGCCGACGGATTCGGCCTTGATGCCGCGCACACATTTGCCCTCGCATTGCGTTTCCTGCGGACAAACGCGGCCACACACGGCCGGCAGTGCGCTCTGCGCCGACAGCACGGCATATGCGCCCTCTAAATCTTCGGCGGCCACTTTGGCGATAAATGCCGGAATGTCGATGCACACAGGACAGCCGCTCACGCAAGGCTTGTTTTTACAGCCGAGGCAGCGTTTCGCCTCAGCAACGGCCATGTCATAGGTATAGCCGGTGGCCACCTCTTCAAAGTTTTTGTTGCGAATATCGGGCGCCTGCACCGGCATCGGACATTTTTTCGGATCCATATTCGGCATTTTATTTCACCTCCGTATGCAGTAAATTGCACGAGGCTTCGCGCGCGTGCGCTTCAAAATCGCGATACATGCTGCCGCGCTTCATCGCCTCGTCGAAATCAACTTCGTGCCCGTCAAAATCGGGGCCGTCCACACAGGCAAATTTGGTTTTGCCGCCGACGGTCAAGCGGCAGCCGCCGCACATGCCGGTGCCGTCAATCATGATAGGATTCATCGATACAACGGTTTTTATATTGTATTTTTTGGTGAGTGCGCACACAAATTTCATCATAATCAGCGGCCCAATGGCAATCACTTCGTCGTACACATTGCCCTCGTTGATGAGCGTTTCAAGTGCGTTTGTCACAAGGCCTTTTGTGCCGTGACTGCCGTCGTCGGTCATCATCACAAATTTTTCGGATACCGCGGCAAAGTCATCTTCGAGAATCACGAGGTCTTTGCTGCGAAAACCGACGATGCTGTGTACTTCACAACCGAGTGCATGCAGTTTTTTCGCGATGGGAAAAGCGATGGCACAGCCGACGCCGCCCCCGACAACCGCCACTTTTTTGAGCCCTTCCACATGGCTTTTTGTGCCGAGCGGGCCGACGAAATCGACCAAAGAATCGCCCACAGAAAGGGCGTTCAATTCCATGGTGGCGCCGCCGACAATTTGAAAAATAATCGTGACAGTGCCTTTTTCTCGGTCATAATCTGCAATGGTGAGGGGAACGCGTTCGCCGTCCTCGCTTGCGCGAAAGATGATAAACTGTCCCGGCTCGGCTTTTTTGGCAATGAGCGGAGCGTCAACCACCATGCGCGTGACGGTTGCGTTGAGCGCCTCTTTTTCAAGAATCTTGTACATAATGGCCTCCAATTTTTGTTATTTGTGCTGGTACACGTGCTCACAGTAGGTGCAGTGGTATTCCGCTGTGCCGTCGGTCAATTCGAAAATCTGCGGCAATTCTTGCTCAATTGACGTGATGCAACGTGGATTATTACATTTTACCACATTGACGACGCGTTTGGGGAGAGAAAGACGCTTTTTCTCCACAATTTTTCCGCCGTCGATGATGTTGACGGTGATGGTGGGGTCGACGAAGCCGAGAACGTCGAGGTCGAGGTCAATTTGGTCTTCAATTTTGATGATGTCTTTGCGGCCAAGCTGCTTGCTGCGCGCGTTTTTGATGATGGCGACGCTGCAATCCAGTTTGTCGAGCCGCAGATATTTGTACAAATCCATACTTTTTCCGGCGTCGATATGGTCGATGACAACGCCGCGCTCTAAACTGTCAACATTCAACATTTATTCTACCTCCAGCAGTTTCAAAATCAATGCACTGCGCACAAATTTGCCGCACAGCGCCTGTTTGAAGTAAACGGCGCGCGGGTCTGCGTCCACGCCGACGGAAATTTCGTTCACGCGCGGCAGTGGATGCATCACAAGCATATCTTTCGGCGCAAGGGTCATTTTATCGGTATCAAGAATATAACTGTCGCGCAGACGCACATAATCCGCTTCGTTGAAAAAGCGTTCACGCTGCACGCGCGTCATATAAAGCACGTCCAAATCGATGATGCCTTCTTCCAGTTTGTCCACCTCGGTGTAGGGCACGCCTTTGCGTGTGAGTTCGTCGAGGATATAGGCCGGCACGCGCAGTTCCGGCGGAGAAATCAGCACAAAACGGATGCCCTCATATCGTGCCATCGCGCGCAACAAGCTGTGCACGGTGCGCCCGAACATCAAGTCGCCGCACAGCCCAACGGTCAAATGGTCCAGATGTCCTTTGAGCGTTTTCATGGTCAACAAATCGGTTAAAGTTTGCGTGGGGTGCATGTGGCCGCCGTCGCCCGCGTTGATGACGGGCACGCTTGCGTTGAGCGAGGCCACTTTGCTGCTGCCCTCTTTTGGGTGGCGCATGGCGATGATGTCGGCATAGCACTGCACGGTGCGGATGGTGTCGGCCACGCTTTCGCCTTTTGCGGCAGACGAGGACGTCGCCTCCGAAAAGCCCAACACGTTGCCACCGAGGTCGAGCATCGCGGCCTCAAAGCTCAAACGCGTGCGCGTGCTCGGCTCATAAAATAAAGTTGCCAGTTTTTTGCCGTCGCATTTGTGTGCGTATTCTTTGGGGTTTGCCATGATTTTTTGGCCGAGTGCGAGAATGTCGTCAATCTCGGTGACGCTTAAATCCATCGGGTCGATCAAATGCTTCATAAATTCCCTCCGTATGAGAAATTTTGTGTATTCGGGTATTTTTATTAAAAAGGCCGCTCCTTGCGGATGCGGCCTTTGAAATACTTATAAATCCTTGAACGGGTCTTCCATATCGGCATTGTTTTGGCTGGATGTGGAAACATCGCCCTTGATGCGTGCGCCTTCTTCAATCACGAGAGAGCCTGCGCAAACATTGCCCACCAAAATGGTTTCGTTGAGGAAATGCGCTTTGCCGTCGATGGTTAAATTGCCTTTCAAACGGCCGTTGCAGGAAATGCTTTTGGAATTGACATCGCCGAGAACGACACTTTTACCGTCGAGTGTGACAGTGCCACTTGCGATGATATTGCCCTTGACGGAGCTTTTGGAAAAGTTGACGTCTTTGCCCTCAATGTTGCCAATCACTTTGCCGCCCATGGAAACATTGCCATGGGTTTCAATATTTCCTTGAATATCGCCGAAAATATTGAGGTCGCCTTTGGAATGTATTTCGCCTACAATCACGGTGCCGGCGGCAATGGTGGAAACACCGACCGGTGTGGTATCCACGGCGGCAGCGGCGCGTTGATAAACAGGAGTATTCCCCGACGGACGCAAAATAACCGGATGCGCCTGTGCCGGCGCAGAGGGTTCAGCAAAACCGGATTCGGATTTTGAAGCGACTTCCTCACTGGTTGTCAGCAAATCTTTTACCGCTTGAGAAAAATTTTCTTTTGCACTCATCAAATAGTCCTCCCTTAATTACAACACTTATAGTTTATATTATAGAGTGCACACGCCGGATATGCAAGCATTTTAGTGAAAAAACAATGAAAAAGCAAAAAAACATAAGAAAACACCTCCGAGCGGTTTTTCTCGGAGGTGTTTTAAGGGGTATCTCTTTTGGTGTGAGGAGGAATCATGTACAGACAGTGGATTGCGGCTTCCTCTGCCTGTGATTGTTAGTATACCCATCAAACGTGTGCGGTTTATGAAAGCAATATGAATAAATTGTAAATAGTATAGATTCTTTATGCCTGCGGTGCCAAAAACGCTTTGACGGCGGCCGACGCTTTGGCAATATCCACTTTTTTGTCGATGGTAAGTTTATCTTTTCCAAGCAGCGCTTTAAACTCTTTTATGGTGTAATGGCCGGCGCTGTGGGGCACGGCAATGGATGCGTTCGGGTTTGTAAATACGCAAACGGTTTCCACCGGAATGCTTTTCAATTTTGCGGCAAACAGCGTGTCGCGCACAAGGCGGGTGTCGGCGCCGGCTTTTTGCAGGGGATTGTCAAACGGAATGCGGTTGTCGCCGAGCACTTGCAGCCATTTTGCGTCCTCTGCGTTGCCATACACTTCGCCGCCAAGCCCGATGCACTTGACGCAAAGTAGGCCAAACACGCCCACAACGATAAAGTCAAGGTCGGCAAACGTGCCGTTTTTGGCAAGTTTGGCGGGCGCAATCACTTCATATTGTTGCATGGTGGCAAAGCGGCGTGCGGCCGCAAGCGGCTTTGCGGCGGCTTTTGCGGCCGGCAGGTTTTTCTGCCGACGTTTTTTGGCCGTCGCTTTTGCGTCCTCGTCGCGAAACACCACGAGAAAAACGGCAATCACCGCCACGATGACGAATAAAATTAAAATCACTTTTCCAATATCCACAGGAAATGCCTCCTAAAAATATAATCTTTTATCCAGTATACCAAAAACAACGCGCGCCGTATAGTAGGTATACTTGTAAATTTATTTTGAACAGGTAAAATCGAGAAAAAGCTTGACAAGCACAGGCACTTTGTGATAGTATTTGTAATGCACTCGACCGAGAGTGCTATGCGCCGGTAGCTCAGTTGGATAGAGTGTCTGGCTACGAACCAGAAGGTCGGGGGTTCGAATCCCTTCCGGCGCACCAAAACACCGCTTGACAGTTGTTGAGCGGTGTTTTTCCTATATGAAAAATCGCAAGGAGGATGGGAAACATGTCTGTAGAAACCGTTAAAAACTATCTCAAACAATGGAATTTAGACACCCGCGTGCAAGAATTTGACGTGTCAAGCGCCACGGTGGAGCTTGCGGCAGAGGCGTTGCACTGTGAGGGCGCACGCATTGCCAAAACACTTTCGTTTGCACTGGGCGACGCGGCCATTTTGATTGTCACGGCCGGTGACGCCAAAATTGACAACACAAAATACAAGGCACAGTTTGGCACCAAGGCCAAAATGCTTTCGTTCGACGAGGTTTTGCCCAAAACAGGCCATGCGGTCGGCGGCGTGTGTCCGTTTGCCATTTTGCCGGATGTGGCGGTGTACTTAGACGCGTCTTTGCGCCGCTTCAAAACGGTGTATCCCGCGTGTGGCAGTGCGAACAGCGCCATTGAGCTGACGCTTGCCGAGCTTGAAACCTCTGTGCCGGGCGCCCAGTGGGTGGACGTGTGCAAAGGTTGGAACGACTGCGCCGAATAAAAACAAAGCCATGAGATTTCACATTGCTATAAAACGCGCCTGCTTCTCGCAAGGTTGAGAAGCAGGCGCGTTTTTGCGTTTATCGCATTTATATCAGGTGATTTATCCCAAAATGGTTTCGCTTACGGTCGGGTGCGGAAATACCGTGGTGAATAGCTGTTCTTCCGTCATGCCCGCGCCAATGGCCGCCGCAAGGCCGCCCACCATCTCCGACGCGTGCGGGCACATGAGCTGTGCGCCGCACAAGGTATGCTCTGCGTCAAAGAGCAGCTTCACAAAGCCGCGGTCAGCGCCTTCTACAAGCGCTTTTCCGTTTGCGGACGTCAGATTTTTGCGCACCGTCACCGCGATGCCGGCCTCTTTTGCCGCCTCTGCCGTAAGGCCGACAGAGGCAATTTCGGGCTGTGTAAACACGCAGGAGGGAATCAGCGCCGCGTTTTTCGCGCACGCTTCGCCATACAAAAGGCAGACGAAATTGCGTGCGGCGGCCTCGGCCGCGTGTGCAAGCTGTACGCCGCCGAGCACAACGTCCCCGATGGCATAAATGCCGTCGACGGCGGTTTGATAGTGCGCGTCCACCGGAAGATAGCCGCGCTGTGCGTGTAAATCAATCGATTCTGCGCAGAGATTGTTCGTGTTCGGCACGCGACCGGTGCACACAAGCACGCAGTCGGCGGTCACTTCCGCCGTCGCGTCTTTTTCGGCAAAGCGACAGAGCAAACCGTCGCTACTTTGCACAATTTCGTTTACCATCGCGCCGGTGTGGACGGCGACGCCGCGCTTT
>JAVXRV010000103.1:0-6979 GCA_036643515.1 Ruthenibacterium sp. | reverse complement strand
ATATTTTTCTCCTTTTTTACTGCATTTCAAGCTTGCGGCGCATATTGTCAAGCTCCTCAAGCTGCCCCATATCCATCCAACTGCTCTCGCTGACAGGATACACGCCGATGCGCTTTCCCGCCGCACGCGCCGTTTCGATGATATCGGTAAACGGCAGCGGTGTATCATCGGGCAATGCCTCGATAATCTCCGGTTCTACGAGATAAACACCCGTATTTGTGAGAAAATTCATCTCCGGTTTTTCGGCAATTTTGGCAATTTCGCCGTCCGTGCCAAGCTCAATCACGCCGTATGGAATCACAAAATGTTTCACGGCGCACACCATGGTAATCGCGTTGCCTTTTTCCTTATGATACTTATAAACGTCGCCAAAATCGGCATCAATTAAGATGTCACAATTGGTCAAAAAGAACGTTTTGTCGATTTTTCCCTTGAGCAGCGACAGGCCGCCGCCTGTGCCGAGCGGCGTGTCCTCGTCGATGTATTCCACGGTATAATCTTTGTCTAAATCGTTAAAATACGACTTTATCATGTTCTTTTTGTAATTGACAATCATGTAAAAGTCGCTACATCCCACGTCGTGAAAACGATGAATAATATGCTCTACAATCGGCATTTCGCCCACAGGAATCAGCGGTTTCGGCAAAATTTTGGTGTAGGGATAAAGCCGTGTGCCAAGCCCGCCCGCCATGATGACGACCGGCAAATTTGCCTTTTTATGCGTGTCAATGTCAAGTCCGCTCGCAAAAAGCACATCGCTGATGCGTCCTTCTTTGTCGAGGAGCGGCAGTGCGCCAAGCGATTTTTCAAGCAAGGTTTTTTTGGCTTCGCTGCGTTTTTCCATCGGCAGCGTATACGGCGCAAAATTTGCCATCGCCGACACAGGCCCGCGCAAATTATCACCACGCAAAATATAACGCCGCACATCGCCGTCCGTGACGATGGCCTGCAAAATGCCGTCCGGCGCCACAAAAAGCACACCATAGCCGGTTTCTTGCAAACGCTGCATGGCTTCCAGTACCGAGATGTCGCCCTCAATCATCAAATCATCAATTTGCATGAAATTCCCTCATTTCCGCGTGGTTGCGTTCATTTTACAGTGCCAATAACGCATCGCACACGCATTTTGCATCCGCAAGCGAAAGGTTTGTCGAGCACGGCAGATTGACAACGCGTGCGCAATAAAGCTGCGCGAGGTCAAGGCCATACGTTTCGTTGCGGCCATAATCGGCCTGCTCGTGAATCAGCGCCCAAATCGGCCGCGACTGAATTTTTTCTTTTTGCAGTGCGGCAATCACTTCTTCGCGCGTGACGCCCGCTTCGTCCTGCAAATACAGGCTGAAAAACCATTTGTTGGAACGCACGCCCGAGCGAAACTCTACAATATTATAGCCGTGTTTGCCGTTGAGCTGTTCAAAATAAAAATCATACAGCGCGTGTTTGTGCGTGATAAAATCCTCAATTTGTTCCAGTTGCGCAAGGCCGAGCGCCGCCTGCACGTTTGTCAAACGGTAATTATAGCCGATTTCATCATGCACAAAATGCAGCTCGTCCGCCTTTGCCTGTGTGGACAAATGTTTTGCATGGGCAAGCCAATCGGCGTGATTCGACACCACCATGCCGCCTGCGCCCGTGGTGATAAGTTTATTTCCGTTGAAACTATACACGCCGATATCCCCGATGGTGCCTGCCATTTTGCCGGCGTACACGCCCTCGGTATACCGTGTGCCGAGCGCCTCGGTGGCGTCCTCAATCACAACGAGGTTGTGTTTTTCGGCAAGTTTCATCAGCGCCGGCATCGCGGCCATATTGCCGAATACATGCACCACCGTCATGGCTTTGATGTGTGCGCCGGTGTGATTATTGATGCATTTTCCGTTTTGCATCGTTGTATTTTTAGATAAATATTCTTCCACCAATGTGGGGCACATGCAAAGACTGTCGCCGCAGCCGATAAAAATCGGCTCTGCACCCACATAGCGAATGGGGTTGATGGCCGCGATGAAAGTCAGCGTCGGGGCAAGCACCTCATCGCCGCGGCCGATGTCCGCCATCATCATGGCCAGATGCAAGCCGGACGTGCCGCTGTTGCAGGCCACCGCACTGGGCACGCCCGCATAATCGGCAATCGCCTGTTCAAATTTCGACACAAGGCTGCCGCCGGTCGACACCCACTCCGACACCACCGCGTCGTTGACATATTTTTTTTCATTGCCGGAAAAATTCGGTACGGAAAGCGGAATAAATTCATGCATGTTTTTTACCTTCTTTGTCTTTTTTCACTGCTAAAAATACGGACCAAATATATCCTAAAAAGGCCGCTGCGAGGCCGGGATACAACAAAAACGCGAACAATTGTTCATAGGTGATTTTAAAATACGCAAAAAAGCTGCGCGGTGCATTGAGCGTGAAATTTTCAAGCGTCAGCGTCACACCCGCAAGGTTCGACGGGTCAATGCGAATCGCGTCAATTTTACTGCGTGGCAACGTGAAAAGATAGCTTCCGTCGTTTTGCGCCTTGCCCCAAATTTTGTATCGATTGTCAAACGGTGCATCGTTTTTGGCATAATAAAGATTCACTTCGCCCGGATAACGGCTGTAGGTGAAGCGCAACCGCACCTCGGTGACAGCACCTTGCAGCGGTTTTAAAATAATCTGCGGGTCAACGCCGGTCGTCACGGCGACGGTCGGGCTTTGCACGTCCATATCGGTGCAAATGACATCTTCAAACGTGCATTCCTGCGTTTTTAGCGTGCCGTTTGCGCGGCGGAACGCGTCCTGCGCAAAACAGAACACATTGCTACACATCCAAAAAACAAGCACCAAACCATAGCATGCGGCTATGAGGCGAACGGACTGTTTTTTACTCATGCTTTACCGCCCTTCATCTCCACAGGAACAAGCGTTACATCGTGACTATCGGCAAGTTTTTGGCGCTTTTCGCCGCTTTTCCACGGCAACACTTCGCCTTTTTCGGAAAGCTCGGTATCTTTAAAATACACTTCCTCTGCCGTAACCGGCAAAAGCTGCGGATTGCCGTTTATTTTTACCGCATACAGCTTTGTTTTGCCCTGTTTTGCCCCCGCGCCGCCATCGGAAAACAGCGATGCATAGCTGTTCCAGAACAAATCGTCCGTTTCATCGAGATACACATAATCGCATCGCTGTGTGACAAGCTCTGCCGCCCATTCTGCGGCCGACAGCGCGTTGTTGACAAGAATTTCGGGTTGTAAAACAGCCGGACTGCCGAAATTGCCGCCGCCATGGCTGTACGCGAGCACATACGGCACAAATTCGTAACTGTTGCGAAACCACTGCGCACCGTCGTGATTGGTTTGGTTGATGTAATACGTGCGCGCGTCCGGCTCAATTTCTTGCGTAACATCGCGTGTATCTGCGTGCAATTGCACATATTCGGTGTAGACGGAATCGGGATAATCAATCACGCAAAGCTGCGGCTGCACAAGCCTTGAAAAACGGACGAAAAGTCCGGCGCACAGCACAAGCGTTACACCCGTGAGCGCGTCGTATCTGCGGCTGCCTTTCAGTGCGCCCACCACAAGCAAAACCACTGCACCGCACAGCCACGCAACATAATAAGTGTTGATGTATCGATTGTAATCAATGATGCTGCCCGTGCCCTCATTCTTAAACACAAACACATAGGTGAAGCCGATAAAGGCGTAATAGGCAAAAAAACCGAGCGTTGAAAAAACGCCATATAAGGCGGTGCTGCGGCGATGTATTTTGTCGGTGGTGAGCAACATCGTCAGCGCCAAAATTGCCCAGATGAACAGCATTACGAATAATCCGCAGCCGACCATCGTGATTTGATGCAGCTCGCCCGGCAAAAACAGGCGAATCATCTCGTCACGAATGACATTGAATTTGTCGGCAAACGGCGCACCGGCCGCGCTTGGCGCAAAGCCAAACAGCATTTTCAGTCCTTCGAGTACCACGGTAATCGGGCTGAAATCGCTCACGCCGCCGACACTGCTTTGGTCAGAACCGAGCGATGCAAGGTACATACTGGACGTTTTAAACACAAATGCCACACTCGCAAACATGGCCAAAATCGTGGCGAGTTTCGGCAGGACGATTTTTTTTGAAAAGAGTTTTTGATTGCCGAGGCGGTCATCGCAGAGCAATAAATCCACCGTCAAAATGCCCGCCGCAATGAGCGCGAGCGGCATGCCGGTATCTTTGCACAGCGTCACCGCGCCCAAAATCAAACACACCGGCCACAGCGGCACACGGCTGTGTTTTGCGTGATAATACCATGCAAATACGCCGCCCATCAAAATGCCCATCGGGATATCGCCATAGGCCGAAAGATAGGTGAAATTGCAGTAAATGTCGCGTTGATACACGCAAAAATACGGCAATAAAAACATTAAAATTGAGGTGGGGACAAGCAGTTTCCACGCTTTCCAATCAAGTGCACCCATCGCCGCCGCCCACACGGAAACAAGCAAAATATCATACGCGGCATACACGCGCCACGCGGCATATTCGCCAAAAAAGTTGAACAAATAGCTGAACGTCGGAAAGCCCGCTTTTTGCGTGCCGAGAAAATACCAACCAATCGGTGCGGCGGAATAAATCATATCATTTTCTTTGGTGAGCTTTGCCGCCGTACCCCAAAGGCTGAACTCGTCCCACTCCTGCATCATCGGCTGACGGATGGAAAACAGCAGAATCAGCCCCACGCCCACCGCGCAAAACAGCACAAAACCGGGCGCAAATATGCGTTTAAAACTGCCTTTTTGTGCCTTTTTACGCTGCATTGCAAGATAGACAAACGCCGCCGCGGCCGCAATCAAATACAGCCACATCGCCGGCTGTAAAAAGCCGAGATAGCCGCAAAAAACGAGGTACAGCATCGTGCCGCACGTCAGCAAAAGAGGCGCAAATGCGCCGGAAAAGTGAAATTGATATGCCACAAAGGCACACAGCACGCAAAGTGCCGCAAACGGTAAAACAGTTTGCACAAAAGTGAGCATTAAAACCTCCATGCGCTTCGCGCAAAAAATTGGGATGAACAGCCGCGCCGTCATGGCGTTTTTCTGGCATGCGAAATCGCTCTACGCCACAGCCGACACGAGTGTGACCGGCCCGACAAAATAAGTTTGAAACAGCAACAGCGCACTGACGATGCCGAACCCGACACTGAGTGAAAACGACAGTGTCTGCGCTCTTTTTTCGCCCATCTGCGTGGGGGCAATCACCGCGCTGAGCAAGGCCGCCACAAGGATGAAAAGCATGAGAAACACCGGCAGAAAATAGCGTGCCTGCAAGCCAATCACACGCGCCATCATCAGCGGCGTATACGTGAGATACAGGCCTGTCATGGAAAGGCCGGCATACGCAAGCGCCAATAAAAACAACCCGACGGCACTGCGCCGCGAGAGACTGCTTTTTTCGTGCACCGAAAGTGTTGCCGCAAAAAACAGCACCACTACGCCAAATGTGCTCACAAACACAATGCCGGTGTCGGACGCGCCAAACATGCCTGTTTGAAAAAGAAAAAAGTTGTTTTCATACAGTGTGCCCAGTAAAATAGCGAGATAGCGCGGAATATTTGAAAAGATAAACTTGAGCTGCGCCATCTGATTGACACCCTCAATCATGCGCCCAAGATTTTCAAATCCATGCATAAACAGACCGTTATAGACGCTTGTCGCCAAAAATAATCCGACCGCGCCGCACACGGCAACGCACGCCGCTTGCCACTTTTTGAGGCGGCATTTCCACGCTTTCATGGGCAAAACAAGCGGCAGACAGAGCCACAAAATATTGTTGAGCTTCACATGCACCATCAGCGCATACGCAATACAGAAAAAGAGCATGTCCCTGTCGGTGATTTCATCTTTGCAATAATAGCTTGCCGCAAACCAGTAAAGCCCGAGCAGCAGTCCATCATAATTACACGATGCCGCGAGAAAAAGCGTCATTGGCAACAGCATAAACGCGACAAACAGCGGGCGGTATCGCTTGCAGTTTCGCAGTGCAAACAGGCAAAGCAACGCATACACAAACAAATTGCCGATGCGTGCGCCATACACACATGACAGTGCCCCGCCGCCAAACAGCCGTGCAATCGCCATACCGGCGGCCTGTGGCAGCATGGGCAGCACCGTAAAGTTCCACACACTCGCCTCTGTCGGCTGCTGATAAAGATTGTTTTTTTCATACAGCGCACGCGTTTGTGCATCGCCGTCGCGCAGTTTTTGATAGTCAAGATAGCGGTTGCTGATGGCCTCTCCATGCACCGTTTGCGCCGCGTCTGTGCCTACGGCGTCTTTGGGCAGCGTCGCCTTGATGGTTGCGCCACCATGCGCTGCCGTCCATGCGCCGTTGAATGCGCTGAACAACGCGCCCACGTCATCGGGATAACCGCGCGTGTCGTTAAAATCGAACTTGCCGGTGCTGATGGTATAGGCGCGCAAATAATGCATCGCCGCATCCGGCTCTTGCAGCGGCGGCGTAACAAACGCAAACAGCAGCCCCACACAAAAAATGGCGGCGGCTGCTTTGGCAGAAAAATCATGCACCGTATGTGCCAAAAGGGCGGCAACACCCCACCCAAGCAAGGTGATGCCTGCCAGCACGGCCGTGAGCACCGGCGCAGAAAGGGCGGCAAACGGATAGCGCCCATACGAATAAAATACGCGCCAGTAATACACAAGCCCCACGCATGCCAAAAGCGACGCACAAAGTCCCGCCGCCCAAAAAAAGATGGGCGGCAGCTTTTTGTGTGTTTTTTTGTTTTGCGTTATCTGCTCCATAAAACCTCTGTTCAGCGATTATACGTTATAAATGTCTGCTTTGTATTCGTCGAGATGCGTCTTTAAAAAGGCGATGGTTTCGCTAAGGCCCTGTTCAAACGTGTAAGAAGGCGCCCAACCGGTCAACGCTTTCAGCTTTGCGGCGCTGCCGAGCAAGCGGTTGACTTCGCTTTTTTCAGGGCGCAAACGCT
>JAVXRV010000102.1:0-7011 GCA_036643515.1 Ruthenibacterium sp. | reverse complement strand
GCGTGCAAAGATTCTTCACTGCGTTCAGAATGACAAGGGAGGGAGAGGGTGCGGACAGCGCCGCCCCGCGCTGTCATTCTGAGGGAGCGAAGCGAGTGAAGAATCTTTCCCCCTACGCCAAGTGTTGCGGCAAGGCGTGCAAAGATTCTTCACTGCGTTCAGAATGACAAGGGAGGGCGAGGGTGTGACGATAGGGAAGATTTGTTTGTGTTTGGCTTTAGTATAGATAGAAAAGCACGAAATGTCAATCAAATGCCAACCCATTTCAACCCGACGTCAGCCGAATGTCAACGCAATGCGCCCGCTGTCAACCTAATATCAAGCAAATGTGCGAATTTTGACGATAAAAAGACGAAGTATGTCCAAGAGGAAACAAAAAAACCGCGCACGGCGTAAACCGTGCGCGATAGAATGCTATGATTAGAGCCTACTTAGCGTAATAGTTACAAGGCGCATCTTTGCAAATAGCATCCCCAGTAGCAATTGTAAACCATTTGGCATCTTTTACGGCTGTTTTAACAGTGCCAACCGCACCATCTTTATATGCGAAATGGGCAATAGCCGTATCTGTAGCAGCAATAAAATCAACGCCGCCATTGCTGAGCATAGCGCTATTCGTATCAAAGTCTGCTGCCGTAATAGCAGTCGTTATTGTAGTAGCCTTCGCTTTGTCAATTGTGGCATCGCCCTTTTCAATCACAGCAGCCATACGAATGGCGCTGTTGAGACCTTCAATAGACGCTTTATCAGCGGCGACGTTTGCTTTTTCGATAGAGCCAAATGCAGTCGGCACGGCGATAGCGGCGATTACTGCAAGAATTGCCAAAACGACAATCAACTCAATGAGTGTAAAACCTTTTTTATTTTTCATCAATAAAATCCTCCTAAAATATTGTACGAAAGATACACTTCCGCTTATTGTTTTAAGTATATCGAAAAAAAGAGCTGATGTCAACGAATTTTGGAAAACATTGAGAAATTTCACAAAAGTAGTTGCTTTTTGTGCAAAAAGAGAAATCGGCGCCGCATTGCGGTTTGTGCGCAGTCGGCAGTGAGTGAGTGCAGATATTATGAGCCGCCGAAAGTGCAAAAAACTCGCACAGATAGTGCAAGCAAAATAAATGAATTTGTGGTAGAATGAAATTATCATAAAAGCGGCTGTGTTGCCGCAAATTGAATTACATCAATATATAAGGAGCGATTGACATGAAATTTTTGAATGTTGAAATTCCAATGCAAAACGTACCGGAACTGGATGAGGGCTTTGTGCCGCTCGGTTTATTTTTTCAAAATTATCAAAAAGGCGCCACAAAACCGCTTTGCATTGCCGTGGAGCGCAGTGCCGGCCAAATTGGCACATACGAAACCAAAACCTATGGCACGCCCGACATGCAGGCCGCGGACGCCTATTATGTCGACCGTCTTGTCAAGTTTTTGCTGTGGAGCTGGGGCGGCTTTAAGGTGACCATTTGCGGCGACGATGCCATTGCAAACACCATTCGCGCGGCCTACAGCAAAGACGGCTCGCGTGCATTCGACAAAGAATTTATGGAGCGCGTATACGAAACCGATTTTATTGTAGAAGCTGCTTCGTATGACAAAAAACCTGTCGCACACAGCAAACCCGAAGCCATCGGCCGTCATATGGACGGTTGCCGCATCGGTTTTGACGCGGGCGGGTCTGACCGCAAAGTGTCTGCCGTCATCGACGGTGTGCCGGTGTACAGTGAAGAAGTGGTTTGGTATCCGAAAACAAACCCGAATCCCGATTATCATTTTGATGGCATTGTGGAAGCGTTCAAAACAGCCGCCTCCAAAATGCCGCGCGTCGATGCCATCGGTGTGTCGTCTGCCGGTGTTTATGTCGACAATAAATGCATGGTTGCGTCTTTATTCTTAAAAGTCAGCCCCGAAGATTTTGAGGCGAAAGTGAAAAACATCTACACACGCGCCGCCAAAGAACTTGGCGATGTGCCGGTGATTGTTGCCAATGACGGCGACGTGACCGCGCTTGCGGGTGCAATGGGCCTGAACGACAACGGCATTCTCGGCATTGCCATGGGCACGAGCGAAGCCGTCGGCTATGTGGACGTGGAGGGCAATATCACCGGTTGGCTGAACGAGCTTGCCTTTGCGCCGGTGGACGGCCAAGCGGATGCCATGGCAGACGAGTGGAGCGGCGACATCGGTTGCGGCGTAAAATATTTCAGCCAAGACGGTGTTATCAAACTGGCTCCGCGCGCAGGCATCACCTTAACGGGCGAATCTCCGGCCGATAAACTCAAAGAAGTGCAGGTTTTGATGGAGGCAGACGATCCTCGCGCCGCCAAAATCTATTCTTCCATCGGTACTTATCTCGGCCACACACTTGCGCTGTATGCCATGTTCTATGACATTCGCCACGTTTTGATGCTTGGCCGTGTCACCTCCGGTAAAGGCGGCGACATTTTGATGGCACAGGCCGCCAAAGTGCTCAAAGAAGAATATCCGTCCGTCACATTTGTGCCGGAAACACCGGACGAGAAAACACGTCGCGTCGGACAGAGCGTTGCCGCGGCAAGCTTGCCGGATTTGTCCAAATAAAAAATTTACAAAAAATGTGCGCAGAGGATACCATTCCTCTGCGCATTTTGTTATACTGTATAAGTAAGCAGAGCGCCGTTCGGCGCCGTTTGCGGAAAATGGAGGTTTTTTATGCTTTATGATGCCATTGAAAATATCAACCAATATACGGGAATGTTTGAACATCTCGATACGGCGATTGCCTATCTTGAAGAACATGATTTGAGCAAACTGCCGCTTGGTAAAACGGTGATTGACGGTGACAATGTTTTTGTGACCGTGATGGAGGCCGAGCCGACGCCCAGTGAAGGGCGCGTGTTTGAAACGCATTCCAAATACATGGATTTGCAGCTCGACATCGAGGGCGTGGAACTGTGCGAAGTGGCACTGGGCGAACTTGTGGAAGAAATGCCGTACGACGCGGAAAAAGACATTGCGACCTATCACGGCGAAACCAGTGCCGCCATGGTGCTTGGCGAGGGACGTTTTGCGGTGTTTATGGTGGAGGAGCCGCATAAGCCGACCATCAAGGCCGAGGGTCACGACAAAATTAAAAAGGCGGTTTTTAAAATCGCCTACTAATCAGTTTAAAGCGCGGAGGAAAGCCATGAACAGCTTTATTATTGGCATTGCGGGTGGCACGGCAAGCGGAAAAACAACGCTTGTGAAGCGTCTGAAAGAACGGTTTGGCACAGATGTGGCCGTTTTCAGCCATGACAATTACTATAGGTGTCACGACGAATTGCCCTATGATGAACGCTGTAAGCTCAATTATGACCATCCGGACGCGTTTGACACTGCGCTGATGATAGCGCAAATCAAGGCGCTGGCACAGGGCGAAGTGATTGCGTGCCCGACGTATGATTTCACGGTGCACAATCGCGCCGCGGAAACGCTTTTGATTGCGCCGGCGAGCGTCATCATCGTGGAGGGCATTTTGATTTTTGCCGAGCCGACGTTGCGCGATTTGATGGACGTGAAAATTTTTGTGGACACGGACGCCGATGTGCGCGTGCTGCGCCGTGTGGCGCGCGATGTGAAAAAGCGCGGACGCTTACTGGAAAATGTGGTGGCGCAATATCTCACGACGGTGAAACCGATGCATGAGCAATTTGTGGAGCCGAGCAAGCGGTATGCCGATTTAATCGTGCCGCAGGGCGGCAAAAACATTGTGGCGTTTGACATGATTGTGCGCCACGTGGAACAGTATATCGGGCAAAAAAGCGATGTGTGACGCGTGCGACTTTTGCAGGCACATATTTTGATGCAATATAAAAACGGGCGGCAAAATGCCGCCCGTTTTCAGCGTGAAACGTTTATTCTTTTTTGCCGAAAAGGCCTTCAACAAAACCTTCTGCCTTGCCGATGATGTCGCCAAGACCGGAAGCTTTGGCTTTGTCTTCCACATCGTCTACGATGTGTTCAAGGTTTTCGGAGGATAGTTTGGCTTTGAGCCCTTCGACGATACCGGCAACGGCTTCATCGGGTAAATCAACGCCCAAAATGCCCTCTAAGGTTTTAATCGGGTCTTTTTTAAACTCCTCACCAAGATTGGGGTCGGCTTTGATTTTCGCGGTAATTTCCTCGATTTTTGCAGCAATATCCATCGTTTTTTTCTCCTTTTTTGTAAATTTATGTCGTAGGCATAATGAATTACTAATTTCATTATACTGTATTTTAAAAAGAATACAAGTTGCATTTTCGACAAAATATCTGCTTTCTTTTTGTGTGTATTTATGGTACAATACATGAGATAAGCAGAGTAGAACCCTGCGCGTTAAGTGTCGTTTTGACGGGGAGTTGCAAAACGAACGAAGGTAAACCATGCGGTTTACTGCGGTGGAGGGTTCGCATCCCGCTGCTGCACAAAGCGGGGACCCTCCTCCTTTCTGCGGCAACGTCGCAACATGAAAGGAGTATTTTTTATGCCATTTTTTGCCCAATTATCCGATTTAAAGGCGCGCATTGCAGATTCCGGCTTGCAATTGCGCAAAACCAAAACACTTGCGGGTGCCGGTGTTTTGTCGGCACTTTCCTTGGCGCTGAACCAGTTTACCATTGCGGTGAGCCAGTTTTTAGAGATTGGTTTTTCGTTTTTGGCGGCCGCCGTCTGCGGCTTTTTGTATGGGCCGCTTGTGGCCGGCTGTGCCGGTGTCATCACCGATTTGCTCGGCTATCTGCTGCGCCCGAACGGTGGCTTTTTCATCGGGTTCGTCCTCAGTGAATTTGTGACAGGCTTTTTGTACGGCTGCTGGTTTTATAAGCGGCCGGTCACGCTTTTGCGCACGTTTTTGGCGTGTTTGTCGGTGGTGCTCGTCGTCAATTTTTGCTTGACGCCGCTGTGGCTCAACATCATGTACGGCAATGCGTTCATCATCACGTCGGTGCGGCTCATCAAAAACTGCATCAAATTGCCCATCGACACCGCGCTTTTATATCTGCTGCTCAAAACGGTGGAAAAACAACAACTCCCAAAAAAATAAATGTCACATTTGCGCCTCTCTTTGCATATGATAAAGGCAAAGGGAGGTTTTTTTATGCCTAGTATCAGTCCTGTTTATCCGGGCACGGTGTTGCAGGTCGGTTCGTCCGGCACCACAACGGCGCGGATGCAAACCTATCTCAACGCATTGAAAGCAATTTATCCCACCTTGCACACGCTCACGGTGGATGGAAAATTCGGCAATGCAACCAAGCAGACGGTGGTGACCTATCAAGCGCTTGCGGGCCTTTCGCCGGACGGTAAAATCGGCCAATTGACGTGGAATTCCATTGTGTCGAAAACAACGGCGCTCAACGGTTCTTCCGCCGACACATACCCCGGCATCAGCATGCAAAGCGGCACAACAGGGGAGGACGTCACCCATATGCAAAGCGGCCTCAACGAATGTGCCGCGCTGTATCGCGCCATCAATGCACAGAGCGCAGACGGCGCTTTCGGCAGCAATATGACGAACGCCACGCGCCGTTTTCAAGGGCAGTTCAGCCTTTCGGTAGACGGCATTTTGGGCAAAAATTCGTGGAATAAAATCGTGCTCGTGCGCAACGCGCTCACGGCGCTGCATCATACGCAGGTCACCAGTGTATATCCGGGCTATGCGCTGAACATCGGTGCGTCCGGCGATTCGGTGCGGTTTATACAAAGCTACTTAAATGCGGTTTTGGGCAAAAGCCTGACGATTGACGGTCAATATGGCAATGCCACCAAAACAGCGGTGGTGCAGTATCAGGCGAGCCGCGGGTTAAAGGCCGACGGCATTGTGGGCAGCATCACATGGGCGTCGCTCATTGCGGCGTTTAACGCGACGCTGTAAAAATAACATATCATCGATTAAATAACAGCAAACGGACGGACAATGGTACCATTGTCCGTCCGTTTTTGTTGTGATAAAATATCCAGTGGTTTGAAACGAGAAAAAGCGCTGTGCGATTTTATTGCAATTTCGCGTTTTCTTGTTTGCACCAGTCGTCCACTGCTTGGCTCACGGCTTTCATCGTGCCGTTTTGGAACGGACTGTCAAGCCCCGCCGCCGCCACAAGGCCGGAATATGTCGCCGTGCCCGCCTGATTGACAAGTGCAAGATAGCGCGTCCATGCGTCGTTTTTGTCATTCAACCATGCGGTGAAAAATTGCAGTGCAACTGTTTGTGCAAGGCAGTAATCAATATAATAAAACGGATATTCATAGATGTGCAGTTGACGTTGCCATGCCGCACCGCGCCCGTAAAACGGCAAATCGGCGCTGTCTACCCACGGCAGATAGTCGGCTTCCAGCTTTTTCCACGCGTCGTTGCGCTGTTGCGGCGTAAAATCGGGGTTTGCATATACGATATGCTGAAATTCGTCCACCATCGTGCCATACGGCAAAAACGATAGCGCACTTTCGGCGTGCAGCAGTGCATATTTTGCGGTGTCCTCTTTGAAGAACAAAGAATGAAATTCGCCCGTCAAAAACTCCATCGACATCGAGTGAATTTCGGCGCTTTCAAGGCCGGTATCTTCAAGCAAGCTCGGCAAATTTTTCTGTGCGGCAATCCATGCGGCAAACGCGTGCCCCGCCTCGTGTGTCAACACGTCCACATCGCTTGCGGTCGCGTTGAAATTCGAAAAAATAAACGGCATTTTATAATCCGGCAAATACGTGCAGTAGCCGCCGGGCGCTTTGCCCTCTTTTGACAGCACATCGAACAAATCCGATGCAAACATCTCATCAATGAACACGCTTGTTTCGGGCGAAAGTGCGTGATACATCGCTTTGCCGGCCGCCAAAATTTCTTCCGGCGTGCCTTTCGGCGTCGGGTTGCCGTCTGTGAATAAAAAGTCGTTGTCGTATCGTTGCAAAAGCAGTGTGCCCGCGCCGATGCGTTTTGCCTGCCGACGCTTGAGCTCCTGCACAAGCGGCACCACATCGGCCTTGATTTGCGCGCGGTATGCCGCCATGTCCTCAAG
>JAVXRV010000101.1:5501-7253 GCA_036643515.1 Ruthenibacterium sp. | reverse complement strand
TACTGGTGGGGGCAACGGTCAACATTCAGTATGCACGCAAGGCCGGCGGCGTTGCGGTACTGCTTATTTTTGGTACATTGCTTTTCCGCATGATAGGTGTTTTTGTTTGTTTGATTCAAACAAAGCTTAATAAACGCGAACGCATTTTTACGGCGGTTGCGTATATTCCAAAAGCCACCGTGCAAGCAGCCATTGGCGGCTTGCCCCTTGCAATGGGGCTTGCGTGCGGCGACATTGTGCTGACGGTTGCGGTGCTGTCCATCTTGATTACCGCCCCGCTCGGGGTGCTTTTGATAGATGGAACATACAAAAAGCTTCTGGAAAAATAATCCATATCTAGGCACTCTACGCTTCGTTGAGCATGAAATTTTATCAAAGTATACGCTCCGTGTGTGTGTTTTCTTCTGTGCATGGCGTATCATGAAATATAGAAAAGAGGGAAAGCCAATGAATACAATCAAAATCGGCAAATTTATTGCCGACAGCAGAAAGGCTTGCCAACTGACACAAATGCAGTTGGCAAACACGCTTTTCATCAGTGATAAAACGGTTTCCAAGTGGGAATGCGGCAAAGGCCTTCCGGATGTTTCTCTGATGCTGCCCCTGTGTGAAAACTTGAAAATCAGTGTAAACGATTTGCTTTCCGGAGAAAGAGTGTCAGCTTCTGATTATCAAAAGAAAGCAGAGGAAAATATGATGCATTTGATTCAAGAAAACGAAGAAAACAAAAAGAAAATGGGCTATTCCAAAATACTCATCGCGGTAGGCATTATAACGGTGATTGCGCTTGTGATGCTTGCGGTATTGTGCAACACCCTGCCCACGGTGTTGCGGGCGGCTTGCATCGGTTTGGCAATCATCACGGCGGTCATTGCTTTTCGAGCAGCCGCAAACCTTGAGCGCGAAGCGGGAATGTATGAATGCCCCTCCTGTCATGCGCTCTTTGTGCCGGATGAAACAGCATATACAAATTTGGGTCGCACGTTCACAAAACGCAGATGCACTTGCCCAAAATGCAAAAAAACCGGAATGTGCTAGCACATCATAACAAAGCAAGTGTAATTTCATGCTTGCCGCTTTATATAAAGATGTTGCGCGAGCGGCAGACAGAACACAATCATCGCAATGGGCATGCACAGGACGAGAATGGGCGACCAGATGCGCATGCCGAAAATGTGATACAAATTCGTGCGAAATACTTCGCTGTAATCGCTTCCGAACGGCAGCAGCGCAAGTATTTTGTCGAGAAATGGCGGCACACTGCCAGCCAAGGTATACGGTAAAAATAAAAACAGCAGAGCGAGGATAATCACGGGGAAGGGCGATGCAAATTTTGCCGACAGCGTAACGGTGACAGCTGTGACGGCAAGACAGCACACAAATCCCAAAATGAGCGCATACAGTTCCGCTTGCCCGATGGTGAGCGGCGCGGTGGCAATCGGCTTGATAATTTGTATGGGACAGGCGAGTGCACGCGTGCCCACAAACATCCATTGCCCTGTCAAATAAATGCCGGCACAAAGCCAGTAAACGGCGGCCGTGATGCCCATGGCGGCCAAAAGCTTTGCACGCGCCAACTTTTTGCGGCCAAAGCGAGTGCACAGCAGAACACTGTCGGTTTTTTGCTGTGTTTCTCCGGCGAAAATCGGCGCAAGCGCGATGCAAAGTGACATCGCCGCAACGAGTGCAAAATTAGAAACAAGCCCCAAATACAATTGCTGCCCCCAAAACCAGTCGTACACAAACGGCTTT
>JAVXRV010000101.1:0-5458 GCA_036643515.1 Ruthenibacterium sp. | reverse complement strand
GTCGGCGTTTGGCACCTGTGTCAGCAGAAAATCCTCCACGATGCGCTCGCGCTGTGCGGCATAATCCGCCACCATCGAAAGCGGCAAGTTTTTCAGTGTGCGCATGTCTTGATATTCCGGCAGCAATGCAAATGTGCGCTGTACAAAATTCGGAATACTGCCGAGCGGCGCGATATAGGTGTTGTAGGCGTCGTCGCTCGGCGCAACGCTGCCGTCCGAAAAAGTCATTTCATATTCCGGCAAAAAGGCCGTGCCATACTGTGCCATGGCCTCGGCGAGCTTTTCGTTTGTCAGCGGGCCTTTCCATGCGTCTGCCCACGCATATTGTCGCGCAATGACCGCCACACCGTCAACGTGGTTGACGCCGGTTTTGGAATCGCGGCTGCCGAGATTGTAAACGCCGGTGAATATCGTGGAAAAAAGGGCGAGGCCAAGGGCGAAACACAGCGCAACTTGCACCGAGCGCCGCCGTGCGATTTTTTTACATTCCCACATGATAAGGCTCATGCAATCGCCTCCTTTTCATCGGCAAAACAGGCAAGATAAAGGTCTTCAAGTGTCGGCGGCACCAAAACGGCGCTTGGCATCGGTTTTGTATCGCTGATGATGCGCACCTCAACCACATCGCCGCTGTGGTGCAAATTGGCGACATTGCAGTGGGCGAGCAGCGCGTCCGCGTCGCTTGCCGGCACGGTGCAGCAATACACTTTTCCGGCGACGGTTTGCGTCAATTCCTCCACACTGCCCTGCAACAGCAGACTGCCTTTTTTAAGAATAAAAATCGTATCTGCGATATATTCAATGTCAGACACGATATGTGTTGACAAAATAACGATACGGTCTTTGGCATAATCCGCCAGTAAGTTGCGAAACCGCACACGCTCTTTCGGGTCAAGTCCGGCGGTCGGTTCGTCCAAAATCAAAATTTTGGGGTCATTGAGCATTGCTTGCGCGATGCCGAGGCGCTGTTTCATGCCGCCTGAAAACGACTTGATTTTCTTTTTCGCCATGTCGAGCAAGCCGACTTCCTCTAAAAGCGCGTGACTGCGGGCGAGCGCCGCCGGCTTTGCAAGTCCTTTCAAAGAGGCGATGTAAAGCAGAAATTCGATGGCCGTGAAATCGGGATAATAGCCGAAATCCTGCGGCAAATAGCCGAGCAAATCGCGATATGCTTCGCCCAACTCGACATTGTTTGTGCCGTTGCATTTCACTTCGCCGCTCGTGGGTGTGAGAATGCCGCATAACATGCGCAAAAGCGTTGTTTTTCCCGCGCCGTTTGCGCCAAGCAGGCCATACACACCGGCGTGCATGGTCAGCGAAAGCCGGTCAACGGCAATTTTGGCTCCGTATTGTTTGGTCAGTCGTTCTACGGTTAAAGTCATGGTTTAAATCCTTTCTATCACATATGGAAGCGTTTTGAAAAAGAGAAAAATTTGGCGATACAGCGCGATAGATGTGATGAAAAATGCGCCATACCAAACGGCGGACGCAATCAAAATATCGTTTGTGTACAGCAAAAAAACAGCGCCGCCAAGCGCGGCCGCAAGACATACGGCGGCATTTGTAAAATGTGCCACCGTGCATTTTTGCAACAAAATCATACAGCCGCAGCACATACAGTTGAACGGCACAAGGCAGACGAGCAAAGTGGAGAACAGACCTGTCTGCGTGCTTGCGGCGGAAAAAGCAGCCAATATCAAAAGCAAAAGCGCGTCGGAACAGCCGAAAATCAAAAGCTTTGCGGCGGCCACTTTTTGCAGACTGAAGCGCGTCGCCATTTCAATTTCAAGCATGCCACCGCTATAAAACCGTGCAAAATCGGTGATGTTGATGAGGATTAACAGCGGCGCGGCAATGGCCAAAAGCGGAAAAATCTGCTTCGCCCAAAAAGTGCTGTGTGTAAAAAAGGTGATGAGCAAAACTGTACAAAGCAAAAAAACGCCTTGCAGTGCCCACATTTGCTTTGAAATAAAACGCATCTGCGCCAAGAAAAATTGCCCTGCGGATGATGTGTGTTGCGGCGAGGCGGTTAATTCAAGCGCTTGCTTTGCGGCGTTGACGGTGTGTTGCAACGCGGATAAATCGTATTGCGGCAGCGGATTTTGCGCAAGTTTGCGCGATAAATCAGTCATTGAAATCCTCCAATCTTGTGCGCAGCTTTGCCGTCGCGGTACGCAGACGATACTTCGCGAGGGCGAGGGTGGTGTTTGTGATTTTGGCAATTTCCGGCACGGTGCAGTCTTGATAATATCGCAAAACAATGACATTGCGCTCGCAAAACGGCAGCGCGGCAATGGCGTCCCGCACGGCTAAAATATCTTCCGCCGCAATGAAATTTGCCTCTTGTTCCGGCAAATTGTCCATGTAAATCAATTTGCTTTTTTTGAAATAATCTTTGCACACATTGCCGGCAATCACATACAAATAATTTTGAAATGTGCCGTAATGCGTGTATTTGTCGATGCTTTTTATCATCTTGAGAAAGGTATCCTGTGTCAAATCCTGTGCCAAATCCTTGTTTGCGGTATGGCGGTAGCAATAGGCAAAAACACTTTGATAATAGCTTTTTATCAAAGTTTCCAGCGCGTTGCCGTCGCCGCTTTTTATTTGCGCAAGGCACTGCGTGTCGTCCATGCCA
Organism: Ruthenibacterium sp.; assembly: GCA_036643515.1. Lineage (GTDB taxonomy): Bacteria > Bacillota > Clostridia > Oscillospirales > Ruminococcaceae > Ruthenibacterium. Next base: position 2,820 of record JAVXRV010000101.1, on the reverse strand, counting down.
TCACCACCCGTCATCAGATATAACGATTCACAAAGCCAAAAGGATAGTCTTTTTCAAAATATTTGAAGAATAAAAAACCGATGCCTTGTCGTATGGACAGGGCATCGGTTTTGTTATTGCTTTTGCGCCGCCAACCACTGCACCGTGTCGGCCAAAGTTTGCGCAAGCGGGCGCGGCGTGTAGCCGAGCTGGTCGCTTGCTTTTTGGTGCGAAAAATGGGCATTTGTGCCGAGCGTATAAATGGAATAGGCGGTCAGCAGTGGGCGTTTGTTCCGCAGAATCGAAATTTCTTCGACAGCCGATGCAAACAGTTTTGCCGCCGACAGCGGCAGGTAAAGGCGCGGCGCTTTTTGATGCGACAACGCCGCCAATTGTGTAAAAATGGTGCGGAGGCTCGCATAATGGCCGGACAAAATATAACATTCGCCCGTTTTGCCTTGCGCGGCACAGGCAAGCACGCCGTCTGCCACATCGCGCACATCGACAAAATCGTATCCGCCGTCCACGCCAATCGGCAGTTTGCCGCAGCAAAAATGTTGAATCATGGCCGTGAGATGGTTGCCGCCCTCATCGTATGGGCCAATGATGCCGGACGGATGCACGATGCTTGCCGGCAGGCCGTGCCGCGCGGCACGCAGCACACGCGCACTCGCCTCTGCCTTGGTTTTTGCGTAAAGACCGACGACACCATCGGGCGAAAACACGTCTGTTTCGGCAATCACTTCACCCGCCGGCAGTTCGGGAATCGCATGCACAGAACTGACATGAACCAGCTTTTTGACAGAATGTTCGGCGCACAGCGCAAGAATATTCTGCGTGCCACCGACATTTACCTCCGCCACGCGGGCATCGTAGTGCGATTGAATCGTCACCACACCCGCGCAGTGAATAACGGTTGCACAGTCATCGTCTGCAAGCGCAAAAAAGCGCTGCAAACTTTGTTTGTCACGCACGTCGCCGGTAAACACTTCAGCATTTTGCGGCAAAACATTTGTTTCGCCCGGCAGCACAAGCATACGCACCCTTTTGTTTTGCGCCAATAATTTCTGCACCACAACGCCGCCGAGATGTCCGGCCGCACCGGTCACCAAATAGATTTCACGCATGGCAACTCACTCCTTAGTCTAAAAGACGACTATATATATTACTATTATAGCATGCCCGCTTTCTGAATGCTATTTCATTTTAAAATGCAACAGTATACATAAAAAGATGAATATATGCATATAACTGGCAGAATGTATGAGCGATTCCTGTATATATTAGCAATCTTTGTGCAATAATTGCGTATAAAATGCATTGACAACGAATAAATATACATGTATACTATAAAACAAGCTACTGAATGCCTAGCCGCATTGCAGCGGCACAACAAATGAAATGAGGAACGAATGATGAAAAAGATAATTGCATTTTCTTTGGCGCTTGTGATGGCGCTCGGATTTACCGCTTGCGGTGCTGATCCGGCAGTGGAAAAAGAAATTGAAAAAGCGGTATCTGAAGTGATGAGCACAGTGGAAAAAACGGCCGAGAGCGTGCTTGTAACCGAAGAAGGCAAAACGGCCGAGCATTCCGTACAGGCCATCAAAGATCGCGGCGAACTGATTATCGCGACCGAGAGCCAGTATGCACCGTTTGCGTTCAAAAATGAAAAAGGCGAAATCATTGGTTTAGAGCCGGTTTTCATGCAGAAAATGGCAGACGACCTCGGCGTCAAACTCACCATTATGGACATCGAATTTACGGCGGTCATTCCGGCGATTCAGTCGGGCGCAGCAGATATGGCGCTTGCGGGTTTATCCCCGACGGCAGAACGTAAAAAGAGCGTAGACATGTCAGACGTTTACAACGGCGGCGCACAGTGCATGATTGTGCGTGCCGAAGATTTGAATACCTATCCGGATGTGGCCAGCCTCAAAGGCAAAACGATTGCCTGCCAAAAAGGCGCACTGCAACAGACACTCGGCGAAGCACAATTTCCCGAAAGCGAACTGAAACTGCTGCCGAAAGTGCCCCAATGCGTGCAAGAACTCAAAGCCGGCAACTGCGTGGCCGTGTTGATGGACGACACCAGTGCAAAACAATATGTGAAAAACAATCCCGATTTGGCCATCGGCAAAGCGCCGGTCACCATTGATCCGGCCGAAGTGGGCAGCTCAGTCGGCCTCATGCTCGGCAACACCGATTTGCTTGACTTTGTGAATGCAGAAGTGAAAAAATACAACGATTCCGGCGAGCTTGCAAAATGGTTTGAAGAAGCACAGGCACAAGCAGAAGCACTCGGCATTGAATAAACAATCATAAAAACACTTATGAAAAAGCGCAGCATCGAAGAAAATCTTTGCTGCGCTTTTTGTGAGGTGCAGGAGGGCACATGACAAATTCATTATTTTCACTGGCAAGGATGACTAAAATTTTTGCCAAATATCACACATTTTATTTTGACGGACTGAAAAACACGCTGTCTATCTCCTTTTTTGCCGTGTTTATCGGTCTTGGCCTCGGCTTATTGCTCGCCTTTGGGCGCATGAGCAAAATTCACCCCTTGCGCTGGATTTGTACCGCATATGTCGAGGTGGTGCGTTCCACGCCGCTGCTTGTGCAGGCCATGATTATTTATTACGGCTCTACGGCGATGAACCTCAAATTTTCAAACGCCAATTTCAACGTGTTTTTCTGGGGTTTGATTGTGGTCGGCCTCAACTCCGGCGCGTATATGAGCGAAGTGATTCGCGGCGGCATCGGCGCTGTGCCGGGCGGGCAGATGGAGGCGGCGCGTGCGATTGGCATGACACATTGGCAGGCGATGCGCCATGTGGT
>JAVXRV010000100.1:0-7425 GCA_036643515.1 Ruthenibacterium sp. | reverse complement strand
ATTGCTCGACCGACAAGGCGAAGAAGCCGGCCTCAACAACTGGTGTGCCGCCATCTTGTCAAAAGCAAGCACCCCGAAAAAAATCGCGCACGATTTCGTGTTCAGCAAAGAATTTGAGCTCAAAAAACTGAACAATGAAAAATTTGTCGAGTATATGTACCGCGCGTTTATGGGGCGCGAATACGACGCCGCGGGCAAGGCCGCATGGGTAAAATACTTACAGCAAGGCAAAACAAGAGAAGACGTGTTCAACGGCTTTGCGGACAGCACAGAATTTGCAAATATCACCAAAGGCTTCGGCTTGTAAAACATAGAAAAAACGCACCACCCATCATAAATAACGATGAGTGGTGCGTTTTTTTGCTGTGCTCTGCATGGACGATAACAGGGCGGCGAAAGCGCACTATGCGCACTGAAGAAAACATGAAACAGTCAACTTCACATATAAAAACGGCCGCTCAAAAATTTATGCGAACGGATTCTCGCCTGCATATGGCAGTGCTTTGGGCTGGTTGTAGGCAATGTCGATGATTCCCAAGTACTTGAACACTTCAAACAGCGTTTTTCCATAGTGACCGAACGCAACCGCACCGTGGTGCGGATAGCATTTTGCAATCAGCACATGGCGGTAAAAACGATCCATTTCGGGAATGGCAAACACGCCGATAGAGCCGAAACTTTCGGTCGGCACATCAAGCACCGCGCCCTCGGCAACATAGGCTTTGAGGCGGGTGTCGGCGGTGGATTGCAGACGGAAGAACGTGATGTCGCCTGCCTTGATATCGCCCTCCATCGTGCCGCGCGTGATATCCGGTTCGGGCAAATCCGGCTCTAAATCGCGTTTCATAATCAGTTGATAACCCATGTGCGGGTCGTTTAAAAGCTCGCACGCGGTGTTGCCGCAGTGGAATCCCATAAAGGTTTCCGGCAGTGTGACGCTGTATTTGTCTTTGATGGACGCTTCATACATCGAGGCCGGCACGGTGTTGTTGATGTCGAGCAGCGTGACGGCTTTGCCCGAAACGCAAAGGCCAATATATTCGGAAAGTGCGCCGTAAATATCTACTTCACACGAAACAGGAATGCCGCGTGCCGTCAAACGGCTGTTGACATAGCACGGCACAAAGCCAAATTCCGTCTGAAATGCCGGCCAACATTTGCCCGCGATGGCGGCATATTGGCTGACGCCTTTGTGCGCGTCAATCCAGTCAAGCAGGGTCAATTCATACTGCGCAAGGCGCGGCAAAACGCCCGCATATTTGTTGTTTGCGCCGAGTTCTGCCTCCATTTCGGCCATCACAGCCGGAATGCGTGCGTCATCTTTGTGTTTGTTGTAGGCGACGAGCAAATCAAGCTCTGAGTTTTCTTCGAGTGCAACACCGAGGTCATACAGCGCTTTGATGGGCGCGTTGCAGGCAAGAAAATCGTTCGGGCGCGGGCCAAAGGTGATGATTTTCAAGCCTTTTAAGCCGAGCACGGCGGCGGCAATCGGCGCAAATTCACGGATTTTTTCGGCGAGTTCACTGGCCGTACCAACAGGATATTCCGGAATGTAGGCGGTTTTGTGACGCAAATTGAGGTTGTAGCTGCAATTGAGCATACCGCAATATGCGTCACCGCGACCGTCGTGCAAATCGCCGTCGCCCTCTGCGGCCGCGACGTACATGATTGGCCCATCAAACCAATCGGCAAGCATGGTTTCGGGCGTTTCGGGGCCAAAGTTGCCGAGAAACACCACAAGTGCGTTCACACCGGCGGTTTTTACGTCCGTCATGGCTTTTTGTGCATCAATTTCGGTTTCCACCGCGATGGGACATTCATACAAATCAGAGCCGTACGCTTTTACGATTGCGGCGCGGCGGCGCTCCGACAGTGCCACGGGAAAACAGCCGCGGCTGACGGCGATGATGCCGAGTTTTACATGGGGCAGATTGCTTGTGTTCATAAAATTTCCTCCTAAATAAAATTCGAAATATCGATGTTTTCACCTGCAAGGCCAATATAAGCGCCCTGCGCGGCTTCGGTTGTGTCTTTGTGTGCAAGTAACCATTTGTTGCGTGCCCACAGTCTTTTGTCCTCGTCGTTCAGCGGCGTAAAAGCAGGTTTTTCAGTGTTTGTGCTTTTGGGCAGTACAACCATCACGCGAAAACCCGCGCCTTTTTTTGCGCTGCACGGCGCGTAGTGCAATGTGGTGGCATACACCTCAAGCACAACATCGGCCGGACACAAAAAGGCTTTGATTTTGGCGGTGTCGAGCATACCGTTTTCAATTTCGTCCTCTTTGGCGAGCAGAAGAATAAAATCCTCCGTGCCGAAATTGATTTCGCTGTCGCGGTGATATTCAAGGCAATTCAGCTTTGTATTATGGCCGTTGCAATAGCCGAGTTGTATGGGCATTCCGCCGTAACCGTTTGCCGCAAGCTGTGCTGCAATGGGCAAACAGGCAAGCGACGGCTCTGCGGGAACATATTCCACCCCGTCGGGACAGGGCAATGCGGCAAGCGCAGCGTGCAAATCGGCGGTGTCATAGCCGATTTGCACTTTGCCATAGGCCGCAAATTCTTTGTCGTGTACCGATAAAATTTTCATTTCTATTCTCCAAACACTTTTTTGTAATCCGCCTGAAATTTGGCAATCCCCTGTTCGGTCAGCGGATGTTTTGTCATCTGTTTCAGCACGCTGTACGGTACGGTGGCAATGTCTGCACCGGCACGGGCGCAGTCAATCACATGCACCGGATTGCGCACACTGGCGGCAATGATTTCAGTGTGAATATCATCATACATCGCAAAAATTTCAGCGATAGATTGAATCAAGTCAATGCCCGGCATGGAAATATCGTCAAGTCTGCCCAAAAAAGGAGACACATACGTTGCCCCTGCTCGTGCGGCAAGCAATGCCTGTGCGGCGCTGAACACGAGCGTTACATTGGTTTTGATTCCCTCGGCCGTCAACACTTTTGTGGCCGCAAGTCCCTCCACCGTCATCGGAATTTTCACAATCATATTCGGGTGAATTTTTGCAATTTCGCGCCCCTCGGCAATCATTCCCTCTGCGTCCACCGTGGTCGCTTTCACCTCGCCGCTGATGGGGCCGTCTACAAGAGAGGCAATCTCAGCAATCACCTCGGCTTGATCGCGCCCTTCTTTGGCAATCAAACTGGGATTTGTGGTCACGCCGCAAATCACGCCCATGCGCGCGGCTTTTTGAATGTCGTTTATATTCGCGGTGTCTATAAAAAATTTCATATTTTCTCTCCAATTTCAAAGTGTGGCAAGGGCGGCGTACTGGTTTTTGAGTGCCGGATACAGCGCCTTGTAAATTTCATAAAACGCGGTGTAACGGCCAATGTTTTCCGCCACCGGTTGCTGTGCCTCATTGTAGCCAAGCACTGCTTTGCAGCCATCGGCAACAGACGGATAAACGCCTGCGCCAACACCTGCCAAAATGGCTACACCGAGAGCCGGCCCCTCTTTGTTCGTGACGGTCGTGACAGGGCAGCCGTAAATATCTGCCATCATCTGCCGCCATAACGCGCTTGTGCCGCCTCCGCCGCAGGCAAGCATGGTATCGGGCGCAACTTTCATTTCGCGCAAAACGGCAAGGCAGTCGCGCTGGGCATACAAAACCCCTTCCATCACGGCGCGCAGCAAATCGGCTTTGGTGTGCATCGCAGAAAGGCCAAAAAATGCACCGCGTGCGTTCGCATCCAAAACAGGGCTGCGCTCGCCCATCAGATACGGCAAAAAGAGCAGACGGTTTGCACCAATGGGCGCCGTTGCCGCCTCTTGATCCATCAGATAATACGGGTCGACATCCATTGTTTTTGCAGTCGCAATTTCGCTTTCACAAAAGGTATCGCGGAACCATTTCAGCGAAAGTCCGGCCGCGAGCGTGCAGCTCATCACCGTATAAGCGCCCGGAACGGCGGCACAAAACGTATGTACGCGTCCTTTGGGGTCGATGGTCACACGATTAGAATGGGCAAACACGACACCCGATGTACCGAGTGTGGTGAATGCCTTGCCCTCGGTGACAACGCCCGTGCCGACTGCCGCGGCGGCATTGTCGCCCGCGCCGCCGACGACGATTGTGCCTGCCGCAAGACCGGTTGCGGCGGCCATTTCGTCGGTAACTGTACCGGTTACGTCGCAGCTTTCGTACATTTTGGCAAACAGTGCTTTGTCGAGCTGTAATTTTGCAAGAATTTCCTCCGACCAATCGCGCGTTGTGACATCCAGCAAATTCATGCCCGATGCATCGCTCACCTCTGTGGCAAACACATTCGTCAGCTTGTATCGAATATAGTCTTTCGGCAGCAAAATGTGCGCAACCTTTGCGAAAAGCGCCGGCTCATGCTTGCGCACCCACAAAATTTTGCCTGCCGTAAACCCCGGCAAGGCAGGGTTGGCCGTAATTTCAATCAAACGCTCCGCACCGATTGTTTTGGTGATTTCGGCACATTCCGCAGTCGTGCGCCCGTCGCACCAAAGAATACTTTTGCGCAGCACATTTCCATTTGCGTCGAGCAGCACCAGTCCATGCATTTGCCCCGAAATGCCAATGCCCTTGATGTCTGCCGCAGCCACTCCGCTTTTTTGCAAAACCGTCTGCACCGTGCTTTGCGCCGCCCTCCACCAATCGTCAGGATCTTGCTCTGCCCAACCGTTTTGCGGCTGATACAAAGGATACTCCACCGTGGCGCTTGCCACGGCATTGCCCGCGGTGTCAAACAGCACGGTTTTTGTGCTTGAGGTGCCAAGGTCGATGCCCAGTAAATAAACCATCATTACCTCCTTTAAAACTACTTTTATAAAATATGTTTATTAAAGTTTCTTTATTTAGTTTACTGCGTTTTTTGCGCGTTGTCAATACAAAAACAGCCGTCTTTTCAAAAAGAAAAAGGCGGCTGCAATCCTTTAGATGTCTTCAATGAATTTTGCAATAAAATGTAGGGCGGCGCCCATACAAGTAGATTTTGAACGGTAGCGGCAAAGCTGCACATAGGCCGAGGTATCATGGAACGAATTGAGTGCCTGCACCTTTTGTTGCAGTGTTTCAAAATACGGTTCAATATGCTGTGCTAAAATGCCGCCGAGCACCACGCGGCTGTCGAGCACCATACGGATGGTGTTGATGCCGAGGGCAAGATGCTCAAGATACTCTTGCCAAATCCGTTCATATTCAGCATTGCCTGCCGCAAGCTGCGCAAAAAAAGTGTCGATTGAAAGACCGAGATCATAACTTAAACGGTCGGTAGAACAGTAAGCTTCCAGACAGCCGCGCTGACCGCAACTGCATTTTTTGCCGCGCGGTTCTACGCTGATATGCCCAAATTCACCGCTGCGGTTCTGGTTGCCCTTATAGATTTGTCCGTTCATCAGCACACAGCCGCCCACGCCTTTTTCCACCGAAAGATAGGCCACGCTCGTGGCATCACGTGTGTTCCACCACTCGGCAAAGCCGCCTGCGTTGGCGTCGTTTTCCACATAGACAGGATACGGAATGTCCCGCTTAAAAGTTTCCAGTGAAATGGGCGTCGTTTGAAGCGTGGGCGCAAACTCCACAAAATCGGTTGCCTCGTTCACAATGCCCGGCACAGTGATGCCCACACCCAAAACAGCCACACGCGGCAGCGCGTTTTGCGTCAGAAACAACTCAAGCTCCGCAGCAATCGCGTGGCTAAAATCGGGCGTGTCGGAAAACGAAAACGCAATTTTTTGGTATGCGCGCTCTTGACCGTCCAAACCGACCGCCACAAAGCGCGCGTGATTGCGCGAAAGCGAAATCCCCACCGCAATGCGCGCGTCTTCTATGAGGACAATCCCCTTTGCCTTTCGCCCGCCGCTAGAACGCAGCGTGCCACTGTAAGCAATCACGCCAAGCGCCATCAGCTCGGCTAAATTTTGCGTTACCGTCGGCAAACTCATATGCAGCACGGCGGCAAGCTCCTGCTTTGCAAGCGGATTTTCAGCATGATAAATCATTTGAAAAATGCGGTTGCGGTTTTTTTTGCGCAGTGCCGTGGTCGTTAAAATCGAAAAGTCGTCCATAAATCTCCTCACTTTTACAAAAGTGTTTTTGCTTTGTATGCAGTATAACATAAATTGCAAAAGCGAGCAAATAAATCTTCAGCGCTCCGTTAAAAAATCAGCGTTTCAAAAGAAAGTAATCAAGGGGCAAATCAAAAAACACTCGAATGATACGTGTGGTTAAAAAGCAAATCCGATCAAGAAACCGCACACTCCAATCAAACCACTTGGCCACATCCGGCAATTTGCTTTCTGCCAAATTGGTTGTGGTGCAATCTGCCAAACTCAGCCCGTGTGGCCCCTGCAAAAAAATATGCATTTCGAGCGGAATGTGATAGCGACGCAGCGCCATTGCATACAGCAACGTGTTTTCCGATGGCACGGCATTGTCGTCTGCCGTGTGCCACAAAAAGCACGGCGGACAGTTTGCGTGTACCGATGTTTCAAGCGACAAGAGGGCGCGCATTTTCGCATCCACAACATCGCCGCACAAATTTTCAAACGAACCCACGTGTGCAAATTCTCCGGACGAAATCACGGGATAGCACAGCAGCGCCGCATCCGGACGGTTTTCATCTTCCGCAATGGGAAGCTGCTCGCGCAGCAACGGCAAAGAATAAAGGTTACACAGGCTTGCGGCCAAATGCCCACCGGCCGAAAATCCGCATACGGCAATGTGATTTGCCTGCAAATGAAATGCTTTTGCATTGCGGCGCAGCCACGCAACCACCATGGATAATTCACAAAGTTGCGTTGGAAATGTGCGATGATTCGTACTGTATTTTACAACAGCCGCGCTATATCCTTTGCCTGCAAAACGCAGCGCAACCGGTTCTCCCTCGCGGTCGCTGGTAAATTCATACCCGCCGCCCGGACACACCACCACGCATGGAAAGCAACCGTCGGGTTCATATTCCTTGCTGTGCTCTTGCAAATAGAGCGTGACCGAGGCGGTGGCATCCGACTGCGTCCAACCGTCCATGACCTCATTGAGCAAAATTGTTTTATAAATCATATTGTTTCACGTTCCACCTTTTCCAATAACCGCTGCATCAATCGTGTGTACGCAGCGGAATGTTAAAAAAATTGTACAGCTAAATAAGAAAGTAATCAAGGGGCAAATCAAAAAAGCACTCGAATGATACTTGTGGTTAAAAAGCAAATTCTCTTTGCCGAACTTGACTTTATGCAGTTTGCGTATTACAGTGAATCTATAAAATACAAATGATGAACCGTGCAAAAGAGAAAGAGGGAACGTGTCATGGCAAGACTTGGCGCAACGCTGCCGGGTGGGCCGCGCGGCTTTTTGACGGAAGATGAAAAGCGCAATCGTCCGAAAATAACCCCCGCGCTGCTCAAACGCATTGGGCGCTATTTAAAGCCGTATTGGCTA
>JAVXRV010000099.1:7211-7451 GCA_036643515.1 Ruthenibacterium sp. | reverse complement strand
CGATGGCATCAGTCCCATGCGATGGTATGACGTGCTCGGCAAAACAGCGCCGCGCGATTTTGGCGAGGACGAGGAAATCGAGTTGTAAACGCAAAATAGAAAAACAGGAGGCAGCAGATGCAAAAAAAATACTCGATTGCCGTTGTAACCGGCACACGCGCGGAATATGGCCTGCTGCGCCCTGTGCTGAAAAAAATACAAACGAGCGATATTTTATCACTCAAATTGCTTGTGACAGGT
>JAVXRV010000099.1:0-7196 GCA_036643515.1 Ruthenibacterium sp. | reverse complement strand
CGGCCGCACACGGTAATACCGTGGCGGAAATTGAGCAGGACGGCTTTGAAATTGCGGCGAAAATTGACATTTTAAAGTTTGATGCCATGGGTGAAAATGCGCTTGTCACGGCCAAAGCCGTGGCATATACAATCGATGCGTTCAGTACATATTTTGCGCAGCATCGACCGGATGCGGTTTTGGTGCTCGGCGACCGATACGAAATTTTTGCGGTGGGCACGGCGGCAGCGCTGCTGTCGATTCCGCTTGTGCACATCAGCGGCGGCGATGTGACCTACGGCGCGGCGGACGATTATTTTAGGCATTGCTTGACTAAAATGGCGTCACTGCATTTTCCGTCGTGCGACATTTACGCAAACCGCTTGGTTGCCATGGGCGAACAACCTGATTCTGTGCATCAAGTGGGCGGCCTTGGCGACGAAAATGTGCGCAATCTGCCGCTTTTGTCGGCCGAAGCGCTCGCAAAAAGCATTGATTTTGACGTCACACAGCCGTATGCGCTCGTGACCTTTCATCCCGAAACCGCCGGCGGCGCAAGCCCGACGGCGCAGTGCACGGCGCTGCTTGCGGCGCTTGAAAAAACCGGCATCGCCTGCATTTTCACAAAAGCAAATGCCGATGCGGGCGGCGCGGTGATTAACAAAATACTCGACGAACAATGTAAAAATAATGCGAAATATCGTGTTTTTACAAGCATGGGCGTGCTGCGCTATCTCTCGGCGATGCGCTATGCGGCGGTGGTGGCGGGCAATTCGTCCTCCGGCGTGGTGGAAACCCCGACATTTGGTGTTCCGGCGGTCAACATCGGAAACCGTCAGCGCGGGCGCATTATTTGTGACAATGTGCTCTGCTGCTCGGCCGACGAAAACAGCATTTTTGACGCGCTGCAAACGGCATTGACACCGATGTTTAGGGCGCGTGCGCAAAAAACCGTCAGCCCCTACAATGGCGGCGACACCTCGGGCAAAATCGTTTCGGCCATCGAAGCGTTTGTAACCGGTGACGCACTGGGGAAACCCAAAGAATTTTACGATATCCCGCAAAAAAGGGGGAGCATACTGTGAAAGAATTTTGGGCGGAGGCCGTGCGCGTATTCACAAAACTGTACAAATTGATTTGTGCAGATATGCCAAAGTTTATCGGTGAAAATTGGAGTAAAATACAACAATTATCGGCGCTTGCGGCATTGATTTTTGCGGGTGTTCTCGCGATAGAACTTGTGATTTTATTGTTTCAGCGCAAATGGAAACAGGCTGCGATTTTTGGCGCGACGCTTGTTTGCGTGTGCTGTCTTTACATTTTTGTATTGCAGATTTATTTAAAACCAATTTTGTGAAAAAGAGGAATGAAAATGAACATTTTAATCGTCGGCCTCGGCAGCATGGGAAAACGGCGCGCGCGTTTGATAAAAGGCGTAGATAAGTCGATTATGCTTTGCGGTGTGGATATGACGGAAAGCCGCCGTCTTGAGGCGCAAACGCTCGGCATCACGGCATACGACAGCATTGAAAAGGCTGTTGCATCGCAAAAATTTGATGCGGCGTTTGTGTGCACCGCACCCCTCACGCATGCAAAAATCATCGACGCACTGCTCGACGCAAATTTGCCGGTGTTTACAGAATTGAACCTCGTCGCCGATGGGTACGACGCGCTGATTGCCAAAGCAAAAGCGAAAAATTTGCCGCTGTTTTTGAGCAGTACGATGCTCTATCGCGCCGAAACGCAGTACATTAAGGCACAGGTGGCGGCATTCGAAAAACCGGTCAATTACATCTATCATATCGGGCAATATCTGCCGGATTGGCACCCGTGGGAAAATTATCAAAACTTTTTTGTGGGCGACAAACGCACCGGCGGTGTGCGTGAAATTTTCGGCATTGACTTGCCGTGGTTGCTCGATGCATTTGGCGAAGTAGAGCGTGTGACCGTTCAAAAAGATAAAATTTCGACGCTTAAAATTGACTATCCCGATTCCTATTTTGTCACGCTGCGCCATAAAAACGGCACAAAAGGCTTTTTGGCGGCAGACGTTGTCAGCCCAAAAGCCGTGCGCAATTTTGAAGTGTTCGGCGAGGGACTGCATCTGTTTTGGGAGGGAAACCCGAAAGCACTGTACCGTTATGACGCTGCAACGAAAGAAAAAGCGCCTGTGAACACCTATGAAAGTTTTGAGCACGACGCACGTTACAGCGACAATGTGGTGGAGAATGCGTATGTGGATGAAATCACGAATTTCTTCGGCGTATTGGCGGGCACCGAAAAGCCGCGCTACTCGTTTGAACAGGATAAAGTAACACTGGCATGGATGGATAAAATTGAGGAGTGAACGTATGAACGTACTTTTTGTAGGGCTTGGTAGCATCGGCACGCGTCATTTGCAAAATTTGCACACGGTGGCGGCGCAAAAAGGCATTGCACTTTCGGTGGACGCGCTGCGCAGCGGAAATCGCGCATTGCCGGCGGGTACAAAAGCGCTTCTTACGCGAGAAATCACCGCGCTTGACGCGCACGCACATTATGATGCCGCGTTTGTCACAAACCCGACTAATCTGCATTTTGACACGCTGAAAATGCTACGCGGCAAGGCGGATGCACTTTTTATTGAAAAGCCTATTTTTGACGATGGCATGGATGAAAATTTGTTGACAGCATGTCTTGCACCGGAACAAAAAGCCTATGTTGCCGCGCCGATGCGCTGGTGTGGCACGATGCTCGCGCTCAAAGAATTGCTGCCGCAGTTAAAGGTGTATTCCGCGCGCGTGCTGTGCTCGTCTTATCTGCCGGATTGGCGTCCGAACGTCGATTATCGCACGGTGTACTCGGCGCATAGAGACATGGGCGGCGGCGTGACGATTGACCTCATTCACGAGTGGGATTATTTGGAAGAATTGTTTGGCGTGCCGGAGCAAATTTACAATTTCAAAGGCAAATACAGCCATCTTGAAATTGATTCAGACGATTTATCGATTTATATTGCACGATATAAAACATTGCTGTGTGAAGTGCATCTCGATTATTTCGGCCGAACTTATCGGCGCAGCATCGAATTATTTTGCGAAAACGGCACGGGTGACGGCGGATTTTGGCGCGGGAACGCTCACGCTCGAAAACGGCACGGTGCAGCAGTATGAGGAGCCGGTCAACGCGCGTTATCTGCGCGAGATGGATTATTTTGTCGATTATGCAAACAGCGGCTGCGGCGACAGCGTCAACACGCCGGGCACGGCGCTTGCGGTGTTAAAATTGACGCTAGGAGAAGTAAATATATGAAAAAACGTGTTTTATTGACCATCTGCGGGCGCGCGGGCAGCAAGGGATTTAAAAATAAAAACCTCAAGATTTTTGACGGCAAACCGCTGTGCTACTACAGCCTTGCGGCGGCGGAGCTGTTCAAAGAGCGGCGACCGGATTTGGACGTCGATTTTTGTCTCAACACCGACAGCGATTTGCTGATTGACCTTGTGGCAGAAAAATATCCCGAGGTGATAATTTTGCCGCGTCCGGCGGAACTTTGCGGCGACATTGTGCCAAAAATGCCGGTGTATCAATATAGTTTGCGCGAGATGGAACGGCGCACAGGCAAGATGTACGATGCGCTGATTGACCTCGACATCACAAGTCCGCTGCGTCAGGTGCAGGATATTGAGGGCGCATACGACGTGAAGGCGGCGCGGCCGGATTTGGATTTGATTTTTTCCGTGACACCGAGCCGACGCACACCATACATGAATATGGCGCAGCTTGCGGGCGACCATGTGGAAAAAGTAATCGACCATCACAATGTTGCACGGCAGCAAACGCCGCCTGTATTTGACATCAATGCGTCTATTTATGTGTTTGAACGCAAGTTTTTAATCGAGAATAAAACAGGTTTTGTGTGGGACGCAAAATGCGGCATGTACAAAATGTTTGACACGGGCATTATTGACATTGACTCCGAAGAAGACTATCTTTTAATGGAGGCCATTGCACACTATTTGTATGCAACCTACCCCGCATTTGCGGAAATTCAAAAGAAAATTCGCGCGTAAACGTGCGATGATAAGAGGGCGAACATCTTGACTGAAATGGATAAATACGAGATTCACTGCGGCAAACGGTATCTCGATTACACGGAGGACGCACATTTTCGTGCGCTGCGCGACCCGGCAAATCCGGAGAGCTATGAAAGCAATTATGCCGTGCTCAAAGATTTAGAGGAGGCCGAAACCAGCCTTGCGCGTATTGAACTGTTTTTTACGGGCACAAAGGCGCAGACGAAATTGTGGTCGCGGCCGGACTCGGCACCGCTCGCGGAGTTGCGTCCATTTCTCACGGCGCACGGCTATATCATCAAAGAATATCAAACCACGCGGATGCTTTTGACGGAAAAGCCAAGCCCGCTGCTTTTGCGTCACAAATGTGCCGTAAAATGTCTTGCGGGCGAGCGCACACAGGCCGAGCAAACACTGGTGCAGATGTGCTGTAACGACCACGATTACGAAATAAAGATGATGGAACGACAAATTGCTGCCGGCGCACGTCTGTTTATGGCGTATAGTATGGACGGCACACCCGTGAGCTGTGTGCTGGGCGAAAGTTTCGGCAGCGCGTTTTATTTCAGCGATGTGTTCACCACGCACTCTTATCGCAACCGCGGGTTTGCCGCGGCGGTCATCTTCGAGGGAATCCGCTATGCAAAAGACATCGGCTATACGGATTTATTTTTAGATTGCACCGAGCCGGGGCCAATGCATCTGTATGAAAAAATTGGATTTCGCGGTGAAACTGTCAATCGTTTTTGGGCGTTCAGAGATACTTTACCCGCGGGGATGGATAATTTGTGAGATAGGAGAAACGCCTGATGCCAGACCAAAAACGCATTTTAGAGCTTGCGGTGGACGCAGGTGAAACCATTCTGCAAAGCGGCGGAGAAATTTCTCGCGCACAGGAAACGATGCAGCGCATTGCAGACGCTTACGGCGGTGTTAATTTTCGTGTATATGTGCTCACCAACGGTATTTTTGCGTCGGTGGACGATGAGGGCAGCGCGCACAACGCCGAGGTGCGCCATGTGCGTGACGGCAATGTGCATTTGGGACGTGTGGTGGCGGTGAATGCGCTCTCGCGTGAAATTGTGGCGGGGCGCGTGCCCATAGAAACCGCCTTTGTGCGCATTGCTGAAATTCGCGCGATGCGATATACTTCCAACAAAGCACTTGTGCTTGCGTGCGGCATTGGCGCGGCATGCTTTTCGTATCTGTTCGGCGGCACAATCGTCGATGCCGCGGCCGCGATGGGAACAGGTGTTTTGCTGCAATTGTTTTTATCGTTTTTTGAGCGGCATCCGACGGGAAAAATCATCCGCATCATTCTTTGTGCCGCAATGGTGGCGATGATGGCATTTGCGGCGTCAACGGCGCTTGCGCTGTGTGGCGTTGTCACAAATTTAGACAAAATCATCATCGGCGGCATCATACCGCTTGTGCCGGGCATGGCACTCACAACGTCTATACGCGATTTTGCCAACAGCGATTATCTGTCGGGCGCCATTCGTATGATAGACGCGCTTTTGGTGGCGGGCTCCATTGCCATTGGCGTTGGCGTTGTGCTGAAACTGCTTGCCTTTGTGCCGGGGGTGCTTGTATGATGTATTTTGTGGTTCAATGTGCGGTTGCGTTTGTGGCAACATGGGCATTTGCACTGCTCTATCATGTGCCGCAACGCGAATTTATCTGCTGTGGCATCACAGGGGCGGCCGGATGGGGCTGTTATATCGCGTGTCGCGCAGTGCAGCCATCTGTGGTGCTTGCCTCGTTTTTTGCAGTGCTCGTTTTGGCGTTGATGTCGCGCATTTTTGCGGTGGCGCGGCAATGTCCGGCCACAATTTATTTAATTTCCGGCATTTTTCCGCTGGTGCCGGGCGCCGGTATTTATTATACAGCCTATTATTTTATCATGGGAGAAAATGCTCTTTCGGCTGCAAAAGGCGTGGAAACGCTTAAAATTGCAGTGGCAATTGCACTG
This sequence comes from Ruthenibacterium sp., assembly GCA_036643515.1. Taxonomy (GTDB): domain Bacteria; phylum Bacillota; class Clostridia; order Oscillospirales; family Ruminococcaceae; genus Ruthenibacterium. The sequence goes on along the minus strand of JAVXRV010000099.1, from coordinate 1,190 downwards.
GGAATCGCGGCGGTGCTCGCGCTGCCGGGTGGAATATTCGGAATATTTGCACAAAAAAAGAAGCGAGGAAATGAATAGGATGAGAAATACGGCAGTTTTTTTGCGCGCCGTTTTGGCGGGCACAGTGGTGGGCGTCGGCGGCACGGTTTTTTTATCGACAGACAATAAAATCATGGGCAGCTTTTTATTTGCGCTCGGCCTGTTTGCCATTTGCCAAATGGGATTGTGGCTTTATACAGGCAAAATCGGCTATGCCATCAACGGCGAAAAAGGATATGCCGCAAAATTATGCCTGACATGGCTTGGCAATTTTGTGGGCACGGCATTTGTGGGCATGATGATGTGCGTGACGCGTATCGGCGGCGCCATGCACGAAAAAGCCGCCGCAATGTGCGAGGTGAAATTGCAGGACAGCCTGCTGAGCATTTTGATTTTATCGGTGTTTTGCGGTATATTGATGGCATTTGCCGTTGAAAATTATGCACGAAACCCGCGCAGTTTTGCCGGTATTTTCGGCCTTGTGCTGTGTGTGATGGTGTTTATTTTGTGCTCTTTTGAGCACTGCATCGCCAATATGTTTTACTTTACGGTGGCAAATGCGTGGTCGCCTTCCGCGGTGCTTTATTTGCTGGTGATGACGCTGGGCAACAGTTTTGGTGGCATTGCGTTTTTGTGGATAGAACAAAAAACAGCGCAGCAATAAGAAAAACAGACAAAAACACGCCGTCGTTTGTGAAAAACGACGGCGTGTTTTTGATAGTTTATCGCAATGTGATTTCCATTATTTAGGAATTATTTTCTTTGTGCCATGCCGTTTGCGGCACATCCACAGAATCGTCACTGCTTGTTATGGCGTAATCTCCCAGCTTTTTGGGGCGGGCAGCGACAGACGTTTGGGGCGTTTGCTGCATGCCGGCTTTCTTTTCACTTAACCATGCAAACGGCGCATTCGCCGGTGCGGCCGGTGCAGTCGGTGCAGTCGGTGCAGTCGGTGCGGTCGGTGCGGCCGGTGCAGTCGGTGCAGTCGGTGCAGTAGGTGCGGCCGGTGCAGTCGGTGCGGCCGGTGCGGTCGGCACAATAGACGCAATACGTGCAGCTTCGGCAGTAGCCTGTTCGGCGGCAATACGTGCAGCCTCGGCAGCGGCTTGTTCGGCGGCAATACGTGCAGCTTCGGCAGTAGCCTGTTCGGC
>JAVXRV010000098.1:0-7603 GCA_036643515.1 Ruthenibacterium sp. | reverse complement strand
GAAGCCGAGCCGATTGTATTCGACGAGAATGGCAATCTGGTGCACAGCACGTTTTAGCGGTGCCCGCCCTTTGTGTGAAAAACGGCCCATGTGATTTACCATGGGCGCGATTACGCTAAAAAATATCTATCGGACGGCCTGTGGCCGTCTTTTTTTATGCCCATGCCGCTTTCAGCGCCGCCACTGCCTGTGCAATCTGCGCCTCGGTCAACCCCGCATAGCCAAGCACCACCGTGCGCGGCGGACAGGTTGCCGCATCGCACGCGTAATAGGCCGAAAGGCCGTTTAAGCGAATGCCGTGCGCCGCCGCCTTTTCCACCAAAGCGGCTTCACTGTCGGCTGTTTTTAGCTGCAATAACAGATGAAGCCCCGTATGTGCGCCCGTGATGACACAGTTTTCGCGCCCGAATGCCGCCGTTAAGGCAGACACCAAGCCGTCGCGCCGCATACGATAGGCATTGCGCAAGCGCCCCAAATGTCGCGCAAAAGAGCCGTCCTCCATAAAGCGGCACAGCGTTTGCTGTTCAAACCGCGACACTGTGGAGGAATAAAAACCAAATTCCGCGTCAAAAGCCGCGAGCAGTGCTTCCGGCAACACCATGTAGCCGATGCGGATGGCGGGCGCAATGCTTTTGGAAAAGGTACTGATGTAGATGACATGCCCGCTGTCGTCAAGCCCTTGCAAGCTCGCGAGCGGCTTGCCGTCAAAGCGAAATTCGCTGTCATAATCGTCCTCAATCAAATAGCCGCCCGTGCGCTTTGCCCATTGTAACAGCGCGATGCGTCGGCCGATGGGCATGGTAACACCCGACGGAAACTGATGGCTTGGCGTCACATAGGCGAGCTTTGCGCCGCTTGCCGCAAGCGCTGTGGCAGATAGGCCGCTCTCGTCCACGGGCACAAAGGTCACGGCCGCGCCGCTGTTTTCCAAAATGCGATGCGTGCGTGCATAACCGGGGTTTTCCACCGCAAACAGCTCTGTGTGAAACAGCCGCGCAAGCAGATAGAGCAGATATTCAATGCCCGCGCCCACCACGATTTGCGCCGCCGTGCACCGCGCGCCGCGATATTCATGCAAATAGGTGGCGATGGCCGCGCGCAAATTGGCGTCGCCCTGCCGCGCACCGTGGTTGAGCAAAGCGGGACTTGCGGCGGCATCACGTCCGAGCCGCCGCCATGTTTTGAACGGAAACAGCGCCGTGTCGATGGCGGCGGTTTCAAAATCGTATGCATAGCGTGGCACAGGCGGTGCAGGCACGGGCGCGGCGATGACATGCGGCAACGACATCAGCCGTTCAATCGGGCGCACAAAAAAGCCGCTGCGCGGTTTCGACGTGACATATCCCTCGGCGGCAAGCATTTGATAGGCCGTGTCCACCGTGTTGAGGCTGATGTGCAAATCTGCCGCAAGGCGGCGCTTGGCCGGCAGCTTTTCACCGGCAACGAGCGCACCGCTTTGTATTTCGGCGGTAAGCTTTGCGTACACCTGTTGATACAGCGGCTTTTGCGACTCGCCCAGTACAATACTTTCCATCAAAACACCTCCATCTGACCCCATAAAATATTTCTGTTTTGGATATAGTAATGGGTTCAAAACATTCTATAATGAGAATAGTTGATTTGCACGGAAATGTCAAATCAAAAAAAGAGGAGTGGAACGTATGAACAAGCAAAAATTTTCAACACAGCAGATTGTACAAATTGCGCTGATGGCGGCGCTTGTGTTTGTGGGCACAAATCTGCGCATCAAAATCCCCGTGGGGGGCGACGGCACCATGCTGCATCTGGGCAATGTATTCTGCCTTTTGGCGGGCATGTTATTCGGCGCAGTGCCGGGCGGTTTGGCGGCCGGCCTCGGCTCTGCTATTTTTGACCTCACAAGCGAATACGCAAGTGAGGCATGGATTACGTTTATCAACAAGTTTTTGATGGGTTTTGTGGCCGGCCTTGTGGCACATTGGCACGCGAGTCACGCGCAAAGCAAAACCGAAACGCGTCTGCGCACGATTGTGGCGGGCGTTGCGGGCAGCGTGACGTACTGTGTGCTGTACATCTTAAAAACCATCGTCACACAGCACTATATCAACGGCCTTGTGTGGCCGGCGGTGTGGCCGATTGTGGCGGTAAAAGGCATGGTGACGTTCACCAACGGCATGATTGCAGTGGCCGTGAGCCTGCTTTTGGTGTTTGCACTGCGGCCGGCATTGCGGCGGGCACATTTGCTTGAAAGTCCGCAGTAAAAATACTGCACAGAAAGCACTTCCTATTTTTGGTATAGCTTTTTTGGCGGAAATATTGTAGAATAGAATCCATAGTATGTTATCTATGGAGGCACAAAGGGGTTTCTATGCCTGTTTCAAATGTGCATCCCAATCAATATTTGTACCAAACACCGTACAAAAACAGGAGTGATACGATTGCAAAATCCATTTCCGGAACTGATGCGCAACCTGCAAAAATGTGCAGTGTGTGTGAAAAAAGAAATTTTAAACTATTGGAACGCAGCCAAAAAAGGCAGCGTTTTGCATATTGCCGTGTTTGCGACAGCCGGCACATTGGCGATTGCGCTGATTGTGCTTTGTGTTTGTCTGCTTTTGCCCAAAAAGGTTAAAGAAGCGGCGACATCGGTCAGCTTGCCGCCGGCAACGAGCGCGGCAGAAGATGCAAGCTACAACAAAGATGCCGAAAAGCTCGACACCAAAGTGTACGACGGCGTTGTTTTGCAGCAAACAGACGATGCCGGCGCAGCATACATCGACGAAACCTTGTTTGTGGGAGATTCCAACACGGCACGCATGGTGCAGTATGGTCCGGCCACGCTGAAAAATACGCTTGGTGCGTCCTCCATGGGCATACAGCATGTGCTGTCCACGCCGTGCATGTTTTTTTCGGGTTACAATCAGCCTGTTTTGGTGCCGAAAGCCGTGGCGATGATGCAGCCGCGCCGCATTGTGATGAACTATGGCACCAACAACACCATGTGGGATGCCGACACGTTTAAAACGCAGTACCAAACCGCCGCAAAGGCCATTCATGAGGCATATCCCGATGCGGAATTGATTATTGCGGCCGTGTTGCCGGTCGCAAAAGTGCGTCAATATCCCGCCATCACCATGCAAAAAATCGACGAATTTAATCAGGCGCTTGCCGCGCTTGCCAAAGAGGACGGCTACCGCTTTTTGAACACAACAGAGGTCATTCAAGATGCCTCCGGCTATGGCAAGGCCGAATATATGATGCCGGACGGCATTCATCTCAACGACAAAGGCATGGCGGCATATTTTGCGTATGTGCGCACCCATGCGTCAGACGCGGCAGACAAACGCGGCACGCTTGAAAAAGTGCCGAATCATTTGGCAACGCCGGATACACTGTTTGGCCCGCCGATTCCGGTGCAAAGCGAAGCAGAAGAAGCGTCGTCCTCATCAGAGGCAAATGAGCATTACGGCTTTACCATCGGCGGCGCAACGCTTGCCGTGGGGCAAAGCGCACAGCTCAATGCCACCACGTATCAGCCGAATGCACAAAAATTTGTTGAAAAATATGGCAGTGCCGCCACATGGGCGAGTAGCAATGCCGGTGTCGTCGCCATTGACGGCGGCGGAAAAGTGACGGGCGTATCTGCCGGTTCTGTCACCATCACGTGCAATATCGGCGGCATGACAGCCTCGGCCACCGTCACAGTCACCGGCGGGCATACGCATAAATTTACGTTGCCGGGTGCGCCGGTTGCGGCCACTTGCACCACAGACGGCTACACGCCCTATCTGTGCGAAGCCAACGACGGCGCAAGCGAAAACCGCGATATCATACCAAAACTTGGCCATGCGTGGGGCGCAACCGATCCCGCCACAGGTGTGCAAAAATGCACGCGCTGCGCCGCGACACAGCAAGATCCGGCATGGGAACCGGTCACGCCGCCCACGCCGCCACCACCGCCTTCGTCGACACCGACGCCACCGCCACCACCACCACCGCCACCACCACCGTCGTCGACCCCGACGCCACCACCGCCACCACCACCACCACCCACGCCTTCGTCGACGCCGCCACCTGCACCCGCGCCGGACCCTGCGCCGCCCTCCACGCCGTTACCCGCGCCCGCGACGTCGGATAATGGCACGCCCGCCGCATAACATTTTAAAAAACAATCCAAAAAGAACCGATACACAAGATGCCTGAATTTTGAAAATTCTGGCACTTTGTGCGCATCGGTTCTTTTTTTATTTTTCCAAATGACACAATTTTTTTGCATAGATTTCCCTTGCTTTACAGATACTAGTAACAGGCAAATAAAAGGCAAAGGAGAAATTTTTCATGAAAGCAACTGGTATAGTACGTCGCATCGATGATTTGGGACGTGTGGTGATTCCGAAAGAAATCCGCCGCACACAGCGCATCCGCGTGGGGGACCCGCTTGAAATTTACGTGTCCGCCGAGGGCGATGTTATTTTTCGCAAATACAGTCCGCTTGCCGAATTGTCGGCGTTTGCAAGCAGTTATGCGGAGGTGCTGTATAAAACGGCAGGCCTGAGCATCGCCATTGCCGACAGGGACGAAGTGATTGCCGCGGCCGGCGCCGCAAAAGAAACGCTCGGCAAACGCATGTCAGCTGCATGTGCTCGCCTTGCCGAACAGCGCCGTTTGAGCGTGCACGACGGCGACGCGCCCGCGCCTCTGCTGTGCGAGGGCGTGCCTGTGAAAGCGGAGGCGGTGGCGTCTATTTTGTGTCATGGCGATTTGATTGGCGCGGTGCTGCTTTGCAACGACGGCAAAGAAACGGGTGCGCGTGACACGGCGCTGCTTGCGGTAGCGGCGGCGTTTTTGGGCAAGCAAATGGAAGAATAATGCCCGTTTTTATTTCCCGGGAAATCAGAAAGTAGGTGCAAAAGGCAAGGCAGGGTGCGGGGAGAAGCTAGCGTGAGCGGAGGAGCACAGTGTTCTCTCTCTTGTCATTCTGAGGGAGCATAGCATCCCCCTTTTGTCATTCTGAGGGAATACAGCACCCCCCATTTTGTCATTCTGAGGGAGCGGGAGCGACCGAAGAATCCTTCCTTGCAAAGAGGCACAGATTCTTCACTTCGTTCAGAATGACAGCGTGGAGAGTGGGCTGGCGGGCACAAGCGTATCGCATCAGCCGGCGGCTATAAATCGTCCGCATCTTGCTGTGGCGTGGCATTTTTGTCGCACGGCTTGCCGGTGTAGCTACCACTTGGATCGGTCTCGCTCGGCGGAATGGCTAAAATGGCACGTACAATAGGATTTTGAACACGTTTTTCATTTTCAGTTTTTTTCAAGGTATCACCTCTTTCAGTATATATCTTGTGCATTTGGCCTACAATCTATCCCAGAGGCGCATAAAACAAAGCAAGCATTGTCCTTCTCGCCAACACGGTTATCTCATTCACCCTGTTATCCCATGCGCACCCCTGCCATCCCATTCACCCTGTCATTCTGAACGAAGTGAAGAATCTTCTCCTCTTTGCAACAGAAGGATTCTTCGGTCGCTACGCGCCCTCAGAATGACAAGCGGGGCGCCATCCTCTTGCGCACCCTGCCATCCCATGCACCCTGTCATTCTCCCTCACCCGTCCCCTCGCAAGCTATCCCAAAGAGGAGTGATTTTCTTGTCAAAAACCAAAGCGTTCTGGCTCAGCCTTGGCGGCACACTGGCCATTTTGATTCCGCTGTATCTGATGGCGATGGCATGGACACTCACGCGGGTGCAGCCGACCGACAAACCACAGCAGGGCGTGCCGATTGCGCAGCCGACCCGCGCGGACGCGAAAACGGTGCTGATTCTCACCGGTGCAAAAACGGCGCAGACGGCCGACACCTATGTGCTTGTTTCGTTTGACGCGCTAAAAAACAAGGTGGCGGTGGCGGCGTTGCCGCAACAGACCGTTGTGCAAATTGACGGCACACAAACAACACTGCGCGAGGCGGCTGAGCGTGCGGGTCCATCGCAATGTGTCGCGGCGCTGATGGAAACACTCGATATTCCGATTGACAATTATTTATTCGGCACGCCCGAAACGCTGTGCAAAATCGCCGAGCCGCTCGGCAATATCAAGCTGCCGCTCGGTGATTATCTCACCGAAGAAGCGCTCGGCCAACTGCGGCTTTCGGTGCCGGGTGTGCAGACGCACACCTTGTCGCCGCGCTTGTTTGCCGAAATTCTCGCGAGTGGACAGCTCGGCGACGCACCGTGCAACACGCTGCGGGAGGACGGCTATCTCGCGTTTTTGCAGGCCGACACCGCACTTTTGGCACAGGTGCTGCCCGATGCCGTGCGCAAAAACAGCGCCGCGCTTGCCACCAATATCACCGCGACGCAAATTTACGATTACGCGCGTATTTTCGATTTTTTTGCCAAGGAACAGCCGCAGTACAGCGCCCTCGCGCTGCCCGGACATTTTACGCATGAGCACTATCTTTTAGACGCAGACGCGACGAAAATTGCGACAGAAGCTCTGCGCAAAACGACACCGGAATACAAAAACAGCGCCGCATAACGGCGCTGTTTTTGTATAAAAATCAATTGGCAAACGTGAGCGAAAGCGGATTTCCCGCCGATGCAAACAGCGTCTGTAATGCGTCTGCATCGAAAAATTCGCGTAAAAGCGTTGAATCTTGCGCAAGGCGCAAACAGACGGCGGCATACACGCGGTCGGACCCATGAAAGCCGTCTACATATTGTGCGTCGTTTGTTTCGGGCAAATTTGAATAGTCAAACACTTCAAAATTGTACTGCGCAAACAGCGGTGTAAGCGCGGGCAAAATGCCGCCGATGTAGCCATAATGGCCGCTCGCCTGCATCGTCTGCCACACGGTGGGTGCATAAGGGGGTAAAATGGCGGTGACGGCAATGCCATTTTCAGCGCAAAATTGTAGCAATTCTTTCGTGGCGGCGACGTTTTCGGCGCTGACGACATCACCATATTCAAACCGGTCGATGCCGCGGTCAATGCGCGACAAGGTGTTTTTAAAGCCGTAATCCAGCGCTTGTTCGGGATGCAAAAGCGCCGTGCCGTAGGTGTAAGAGCCGTCTGCGTAGAAGCCTGCGCTTTTGCCGGCAGCCGACATACCATACACGCCCGGCGGCGTTTGCAGCACCTGCCGCAAAGAGTATTTGCTGTCGGGATAGCCGGTCAGCATGCGGCGAAAACTGTAGCCGATATCGGCTTTTTGAAACACAAAAGGTGCGGTGTCACGCTCGTTATCGGCATTGCCCCATGTTTCGTTGTAAAAATATTGGTCGAGCACCAAAAGCAGGTGTTGCGGCAAACTTTCTTTCGGTAAACTTTGCAAAAAAAACAACATTTGCGGCAGATAGGCGGTAGCACCGCCGGCATTGTAAAAACTGTCGGTTTTGAAAAAATCGCCGCGAAACTGCATCGCGCGCGATGTGCCGAGCACGAGAAATTCTGCGCCTTTTTGCGCGGCCACACGCTGCTTATAGGCGCGTGTGTCATCGCGATAGGCAAGGCCGAACAGCGCAACCTCGCCGCTTGCCGCAGCGTCTGCGAGCGCGGCACTGTCGGCAAGCTCGCCCGAGCGCAGCAGTCCCGCGTAAAACACGCCGCACAGCAAAAAAATCGGC
>JAVXRV010000097.1:0-7619 GCA_036643515.1 Ruthenibacterium sp. | reverse complement strand
CTGTCGCAATGTGATTTCACATTGCGATTGTGCATCGGCCTATGGCCGGCACATAGAATCGCTCCGCGAGGAGAACTATAGCAGTTTCGCAAACGGTAACAAGCATCCACGTCTTGGAAAACTGCTATTGTTCTTCTTCACTGCAGGACAGCGGCAGTTCAAGCATTATGCTTTCAGAATGGAGCTGGATTTTGTTTTGTGCAGGTTCAATCGGCCTAGCCGAAAGCGGCAGTTGTACAAAGCATGGATTCGGAATGGCTTCTTTTCGTTGATTACTCAGCAAGCGTTCTCGCAGCTGACGCTTCCAGTAATAGAAAGTCGAGAGCGCAATTCCGTTCTCCGTGCACCACACTTTTTGACTTTTTCCGCTCTGCATGCTCGCATGTATTGTCATTCGCCAGTTTTCTTCCCGTACCGCCATTGCCCGTGATTCCATCTGAATACCTCCCGATTAGATTGGATTTTTTGGAACACTCCTAAAAATCCAATCTGTTTTGAAGCCATTTTCTCACAAATGAAGTGACAGAACAAGAACGCCAGGTCGTTGGGCGGTTACGTTGTACCTCTTTGGCCTTTTTGTTTTTCCATAAAAATACCGACCTCCAAAAGTTCGTTTTAGGTCTAACTTTTGGAGGTCGGTATTTATTTGGGAGGATTTTTATATCAGTAAAGTGTTCGTAAGTTTTTTTGCCGGTAAATTATTTCTCTGGCACAAGTTTTTTGGAAGCTTTCAGCTCCATACGTTTTTCTTTTGTAATAGCCATCCAAGCGATGCTTGCAATCAGGCCAACAACGGAAAGTGCTACCAAGATCATAAAAAATACCTTATAGCCTGTTGCACCTGCCCATGTATCGAGGCAAATGCCGCCAATCATCGGCATAAAGAATTCTGCGCTATATCCAAGCGGTGTAATAATTGACATGGCGGTTCCGGTAATTTCGAGCGGATAATCGCCCTCTTCCATAATGCTAAAGTGCATCGATTGAATGGCATACATGGAAGAATAGATAACGCCGATAAAAATTAAAAGAGTCCAAATCATGGCGGGTTTGCCCGGGGTCAAGATAATTCCGCAAATTCCGATAATCATTAACACAAAAGAGATGACAGCTACTTTTGAGGAACCAAGTTTATCTGCAAAAATGCCCGATGCAAAACAACCAAGCGGGCGGCAGTATTGCGAAAAATATCCCAATGCGGCTGCAATGACAGCCGAGGTGCCAAACACGGAAGTTGCATAAGGGGTGATGTAAAAATAGCTGATAATCATAGCGTAAGAACAAAAGATAATTAAAATTTGCAGCCAAGTGGTAGGCATTTTTGCAACACGCTTAAAGACGGCAAAGTCAAACAGTTTTTTAGGTGCGTCTTGTGTTTTTGCATCTTGCTCCGGCTCTTTAAACATAAAGAAAACCAAAAGTCCCAAAATGACACAGATTGCAGAATATACGGTAATTACTGCAGACAATGCCGTTTTATTTCCTGCAATCTTTGCCAGATATCCAAACAACGTAAGAACCAATGCAGATTGCACCATGTTTACAATGCCACGGCCGCCTTCAAAAAAGCCAAAAGCTTTTCCCTGTTCATCAGGATTTGCCAAGGAGCGAATTGCTTTTACAAGAGCGCTCCAAAAGGTTAGAATAGACGTAATGCCCCACACGCAATGTATTACCATGACGACAGGGTATGGTGGGAACAGTAATAATACAAATCCACACAAACCGGTGGTTACCAATGAAATTGTCATTAAATATCTAGCGGGCCAACGGTCTGCGCAAAAGCCGCCCAGAAAATATGCAATGACACTAAAGCCGCCAAACGCACTGCCGAGTGCGCCCATTTGTGTGTTGGTGATATTGAAACATTCAATAAACGCATCATAATAATAACTTCTGAAATAGGGGAGAGCGTAAATGAGTGCGCCGGATATAATTAAAATAATAAGCGTAGGAAAGTTCTTTTTCAACTTGCTTGTACGCGAGTCCGTTTTATTTTCTAACATGATTATCTCCATTCACCGCCGTTAGGCGAGTTGATTTTAAAATATGTCAAACGAATTATTTGTGATTCAACCAATAGGGATAATATTGTCTTCCAATTTTTTAGAAGTGGAGGTAAACGTGATACAGCCGTCTTTGGTGACCAGAATATCGTCTTCGATGCGAATGCCGCCAATACCGGCAAGATAAATACCGGGTTCAATGGTAAAGGTCATACCCTGCTGCAAAACCAAATCATTTACACCTGTGATATAAGGTTCTTCGTGCACGCTTAACCCAAGACCGTGACCGGTGCGATGCATAAATTGTTCGCCATAGCCTGCTGCGGTGATATAATCTCTTGCCACTTTGTCAATTTCTTTTGCAGCTTTACCGGGCTTTACTGCGGCAATTGCAGCGAGATTCGCTTCTAGCACAATGTTGTAAATTTCTTTTAGTTTCGGATGGCCGACATGTCCGATGAAGAAGCAACGCGTGATATCTGACCAATAGCCTTTATAATAAGCGCAAAAATCCAATAAAACAACGTCGCCTTCTTTGAATTGATATGCGCCGCTTGCACCATGTGGGTTTGCGGAATTATCGGCGGCCTGCACAAGAATGATAATTTCTTCTGTGCTAAATCCCTCGTAAGTGGACATGAAAGTGAGCAGCATCATCTGTAATTCGCTTTCGGTCATTCCGGGTTTGATTTTCGTAAACACATAGGCAAGAGCTTCGTCAACGATATTGGCGGCAATTTGCATTGTTTCAATTTCTTTTTCATCTTTATACATGCGCAATTGAGAAATGCAGCCGGCGACATCTTCAACTTTGCAATCGAGTGTTGCAAAAATTTCGCCAATGGCCATTGAAAAATATTTTTTTTCAACTGCAAGTGTTTCGCAGACGCCAACAACCTGCTGAATGGTTGCCGCCGGACCATTTTCATCAAGATACGTTTTTTCCAGCACTACATTTTGCATACAGCCGGTGTCGACACTTGGAACAATCATCAACAATGTTTCTTGACGCGCGTCTACTACAAGGCTGTAATAGCGCTCATAGGGGGTGATGTGGATGCCTGTCAAATAGTTAATTGCCATGGGGTCACCGATAATTGCCTTGTGAAATCCTGCGTTGCGCATAAGTTCGCATGCTTTTGTTTGTCTCGTTTTAATTGTTTCCATAAAAATAATCTCCTCTGTTTTTTCATGTGCATGAATTCTGCTATGAGTATATCATTCAGAAAATAATTAGTCAATGATATTTCACTATATTGAAATACAAAAATTTTCATGAAAAGTTGGTCATTTTGACATATTGATACAAAAAAAGCCGTGAGTGGATTAACTCACGGCTTTTTTTGTATCAATATTTTTCAATCCAAGATGTCCTCGTCGGTGGTTATCCGCACCCAAAAAGATAAACACGCTTCATCAGCGCTATCGTTATAAAAACTATGTTTGGTGTTCGCTTTAATGTAAATACTATCGCCTTCCTCTAAAAAAAACTCGTCGCTTTCTAAAATAACATTGAGCTTTCCTTGCTGCACCGTTCCGACTTCACCATATGTATGTGTCCACCATTCGTTGCGTGTTTCGGAAAGAGGCGCCAATTCCACACTCAAAAAAGAAACGGTCTGCAGACCAAAATCGATAATCTCAATCTTCATATTGGTGTCATCATCCACATAGCCCTCGCGGTCTTTTTTGCGAATGATAATTTTTTCTTCCGCATTGCGCTCCAGTAAATCACCAAGCGATGTATTAAAAATTTCACATATTTTTTGTAAATTTGCCAAAGTAGGGCTTGTGAAATCTCGTTCTATATTACTGAGATAACCGGTAGATAGTCCGGTTTCTTGCGCTAGTTGTTGTAAAGTTTTTTTCTTGGATTTCCTTAAACTGCGAATACTGCCACCTATTTTATCTAGATTTCCCATTGTGCATCCTTCCTAACCGTGATAACGTCCATCACCATTATACACTTTTTATATATGTTGTGCAAATAAAAGATATTACAAAATAATTCATTATAGTGAAATTAAATATAATATTTTCATAAATTCGTTGACTTCTATTTGAAAAGGCGATATTATGTAGTTGCACATCATTTTACAACATGTACATGAATTCTACTTCTTTGCGTTTAACAATGATTCATTTCGAAAATTTTAGGAGGACATTATGAAACTTACAAATTTGCCCCTTTTGCAGTATGCGACACAATCACAAATTGAGGAATTGCATCAATATAGTGTGCGCATTTTAAATGAGCTGGGGATGCAGGTAGAAGATGCTGAAATTAGAACGTTATTATGCAATAACGGCTGCACACAAAAGGGCGACCGTGTGTTTTTTAGCGCCGATTTAATTGCAGCGATGTTGCAATCTCTGAAACAGGAAGTTACCATGTACGCGGCAGCTACCGGTGAGCCGACGGTTTTGTCACTTGGAACAACCTCCACACATAGCACAGGCGGGGTCCCTTGGATTGTGGATATGACAAGCGGAAAAAGACGCAACGGACAGCTGAGCGATTTAATTGATGCGATTCATGTGATGAATCAACTGCCGGAACTGGATATTCCGTGTGCGCTGATTTATCCTAGCGATATCCCATCTGAGATCACGCAGTTAAAACAAACAGCCACAATGCTTGCGCATTGCAGCAAACCGATTTATGGGCCCGGTGTTTCTCAGGCAAATAACGCAAAATACATTGCCGAATTATTTCAAGCATATGGTGGCGAAACCTTAGCGCAAAAACCCATCGGTATGGTTGGCATTTCACCGCAATCTCCATTGGGTCTGCCAAAAGAAATTACAGACACCATGAAGTATATTATCGGCGCGGGCATTCCTACCAGCATTCTTGCTGCGCCTATGGGCGGTTTAACAGCACCGCTTTCGGTGACGGGCACTGTGGCGCAAGCACATGCTGAAATATTAGGTTTTGCTTGTGTTGCTTACTTAATCAATCCGGACTGTGTGCTTTTTTATGGCGCACGCACCTTTTTTGCAAATATGAAAAGCGCGCAAAGCATCTTAGGTCTTCCTGAAACCGGCATTTCAAGTGCACTGGCAGTACAACTTGCAACGCATTGTGGATTTATGACAGATGTGAATGGACTTGCCTGCACAAGCTGTGATATGGATGAGCAGGCGGGCTATGAAAAGATGATGAATGCATTATTGCCCGCCATGGCCGGTGCGACGTTGATTACAGGAATCGGCAGCCTTGCAAGTGTTATGTGCACTTCATTGGGTCAACTTGTTTTGGATAACGAAATGATGGCAATGGTGCGCAAAGCACAAAAAGCGCTCTCGTTCGATCCGGATGATATGGGCTGGGATGCCATAGAGTGTGTTGTGCAGGACGACGACACGTTTCTTGTGCAGGATCACACGATTGAACACTTGCATGACGAAGTATTTGAAACGGATATCGGCTTTGACGGTGTATGGGCAGACTGGGTGAGCAGCAACGAAGTGCCACTTGCGGTTAGAGCGAAAGAACGTGCATGCGATTTAATTTTGCACGATCAAGAATTACATGCCAAACCGTCGGTACAAGAAAAGGTCGATGCCATTATGGCAAAAGCACAGCAAGAACTTTGCCCCTCACAACAAGACAATTTGCTTTAAGCGAAAGGATTTTATCATGAAGCGACAAAACCCAAGCATTTTTAATGATATTGTAGGGCCACTGATGATTGGCCCCTCAAGCTCACACACATGCGGGCCCTCTCGCATTGGATTTTTGGCAAGCCAACTTTTGAACGATTCTTTAAAAAAAGCCGTGATTTCTTTCGCGCAAGAGGGTGCTTATACATTAATGTATCAAGGGCAACGTTCGGATTTTGGCTATATCAATGGTTTGTTGGGTCGCAGACCGGAAAATCCTGCATTGCGCACTGCGTTTGAAGACGCAAAAGCACAAGGCGTAGAAATTGAATTTGTGATTGAAGATTTTGCGCCGATTGTGCCGAATATTTCACATCTCACATTACAAGACGCTGCAGGCGAAACAATTGTTGTGCATGCGGATTCAACAGGCGGCGGCACCGTAAAATTATTAGAAATTGATGGATTCCCCGTAGAGATTGTAGGCGATTGTCATGAGCTTTTGCTTTTCATGAGTTGCGATAAACAAGAATGCATTGATGTTCAAAAAACAATCGAGGCAATGCTTGCGCCGTGTGAAGATGCTACCATTTCTTCCTGTAATGGGCAGTATCTCATCAACTTGAAGCAGCGCACACCGTATTCGGCAGAATTCTTGCAAAAAATTTCTGCAATGCCGCAAATTAAAATGATAAAAACAATGCAACCTGTTCTGAAAGTGCTTTCCAATAGACATTGCACACTTCCGTTTCAAAGTGCAAGTGAGATGTTACAGTATGCACAAGAAACAGGCAAAAATTTGTGGCAAGTGGCAATTGACTACGAAATGCAGCGCAGCGGCTGGACCTATGAGGAAGTATGGGACTATATGGGTCAAGTGGTTGAAATCATGGAAAACAGCTCTACCGATGCTTTGCGCGGAAAGATTGATATGGCGGGCATTATTTCTCCCACCGCCGGTAAAATTGAAAATTTCCTCAAAACAAACCCAAAAGCATTGGATATGGGTATTTTAAATACGGCTGTGCCATGGGCAATGGCTACAATGGAGTATAGCAGCGCCATGGGTGTTGTGTTGTGTGCACCTACCGGCGGCTCGGCTGGTATTTTTCCGGGTGCCATACTGGGCGTTGCGAATCATTTGGGATTATCTGAAACCGAAAAGATACAAGCGATGTTCATTACGGCAATTATTGGCATTGTTATGAGCAAAGATTGTAATTATTCCGCAGAATTGTATGGATGCCAAGTAGAACCGGGTGCAGCTTCCGGCATGGCGGCCGCCGCACTTGTTTATTTCATGGACGGCTCCGCGGAGCAATCTTGCCAAGCGGCATCGTGTGCCGTGCAAAACATTTTGGGAACCATTTGCGATCCTGTTGCGGGGCTCGTACAAATTCCGTGTATCAATCGAAATGCCATGTCGGTAGGGAATGCAGTCATTTCTGCCAACATCGTTATGGGCGGGTTTAATCCTTTGATTCCGCTTGACCAAACAGCAGAAACTTTGTTTCGTGTAGGAAAACAATTGCCCAGTGAATTGCGATGCACTTGCAAAGGTGGTTTGTGCACAACCACACAAGGGCAGATTCTTGCAGCAGAACAAGCAGAACGTGACGCAAAACGCGCGCTCTCTTAGGGAAAGAAAAAAGGCATCTCAGAGAATTTTGTGTAAACGTAATTTTCCAAACAGGCAAAAATCATGCAAAATCGTGGCTTCATAGGTGAAGCGGCTTGAGCCTTGCCCTTGCTAGCCGTTCTCCCTGTGTAGCGAGGTGGTATGCGCGCCCGTAGGCGTGAATGCCGCTTCGCCGCACAGGGAATTCTAACAAAAATGGCAGGCTTGCAACTATGTTCGTTGATGCCAAAAGATCCATATTGCACAAGAACGCCCATCGCTTTTGCCAGTTGCAACGGATCGGCTTCATCATATCGACGTTTGACGCGTTCGACTTCTTTGCAAATGTATGAAATTGTCACACTATCGCCTTCCTTTTTCAAAGCGAA
>JAVXRV010000096.1:0-7656 GCA_036643515.1 Ruthenibacterium sp. | reverse complement strand
TTCCTCCGGTTCTTTGTTTATTTAGCAGAATGTGGCAAAACAAGCTTTACCCACCTGCTTTACGCGATTACGCTTATCGTTATTGTACCAAATTTTGCGCAAAATGTAAACCGCTGAACGTCACCTTTTTGCTTTTCTGCATTCTTTATTTGACACTTTGCGTAAAATACATTATTATATGCTTATTAACAGAGATTTTTCTCTGTATCGATAAGGAGTTTGTTCGTTCATGGACCCTGATGGTCTTAGTATTTTGATGATGGTACTCGGTGGCGCGCTGGCGCTTTGTTTCAGTTATGGAGTGGGCGCCGTGCGCGCCGACGATGCCGAAAAAGACAGAGAAACCTGTCTTGGCTTTTCAAACGCTGCAGCGGGACTTTTTGCCGCGTTTTTTTGCGCGTGCGCCTTTTTTGCGTGCGGCTTGCTGCGGCTTGTTTCGGCCGCGAGTTTCTTTGCGGTGCTCGGCGGTGTTTTGCTTATTGTCGTCGCCATCGGCGGCTTTGCGTTTGGCCTTGTAAAAGGCGATGCACCGCGTGTTTTTTTAGCATTTGCACCGCTTGGGCTTGTGTTTGCCGCACCGGCAAAACTTTTGTTTCGCGCGCTGCATCTCACGGCCGATTCCAACGTCACCGAGGAGGATTTGCTCTCGATGGTGGACGATGTGGAGGAGCAATCGCTGATTGACGAATCGCAAAAAGAAATGATTACCAATATTTTTGAACTCGACGATGTGATGGCGGGCGACATCATGACACACCGCACCGAGCTTATCAGCGTGCCCGAAACCGCGCTTGCGTCCGAGGTGGTGGCAATGGTGCAGGAGCACGGCTTCTCGCGCATTCCGGTCTACCGCAAAAGCATGGACGACATCGTGGGCATTCTCTATGCCAAAGATTTGTTTGCCCTATGGAACGGCGCAAAAGACGACTGTGCCGTCAGCGCGTTTATGCGGCCGGCCATGTTTGTGCCCGAGGCATGCCGTGCGCGCGAATTGTTGATTGAGTTTAAAGTGAAACATACGCAAATTGCCGTGGTGGTCGACGAATACGGCGGCACGAGCGGCCTTGTGACGATGGAGGATATTCTAGAGGAAATCGTCGGCAATATTCAAGACGAATTTGACGACGAAGAAGAAGATATTGTGCGCTGTCCCGATGGTTTGATTGCCGCCGGCAATGCCGATTTGGAGGACGTGTTTGACGCGCTTTCGGTGGACATTCCCGAGGAGATGGAGGACGAAAACTTCGATTCCGTCGGCGGGCTTGTGATTGACCGATTCGGGCGCATTCCGGCGTCGGGCGAGGAAGTGTCCATTTCATACAGCGGCATTTTGTTCACCGTGCTTGAAGTGGACGAACGGCGCGTGGCAAAAGTGAAATGCACCGTGATTGCCGACGCATAAAACAGAGGAGAAAATGATGATTCATTACGAAAAACAACTGTCGAGCGAAACAAAATTCACCGGAAACGTCATCACCGTCACGCTTGACACCGTGGAGCTTGAAAACGGAAAAACCTCGCTGCGCGAAGTGGTGCATCATCACGGCGGCGCGGCAGTCGTGGCGCTGAACGACAAAAACGAAGTGTATCTTGTGCGTCAATATCGCTATGCTTTGGCGCAGGAATTGATTGAAATTCCCGCCGGAAAACTCGAAAAAGGCGAAGACCCGTTCGAGGCCGCAAAGCGGGAACTCGGCGAAGAAGCCGGCCTCACCGCCGCAACCTACCTCGACCTCGGCTATATCATCCCCACCTGCGGCTATTGCAGCGAGCTGATTTATCTCTATGCCGCAAAAAATTTATCGCAGGTAAAACAAAATTTAGATGCTGACGAGTTTTTATCGGTGTTTACGATGCCGCTTGATGAAGCGGTGGCGCGTGTATTATCGGGCGAAATCACCGACGGCAAAACCGTGGCGGCTCTTTTAAAGGTAAAGGCATTGCATGATGGCGGAAAATTTTAAACCGAAACGTCGCCGGCGTCGTCGCGCCGATTGGCTCAAAATCATCGTTGTTGTGCTTGTTTTATGTGCCGTGAGCGGCGTCGGGTTGCTTTTTTATTTCAAATATGTCAAAACAAAACCTGCGCCACCGCCTCCGCCGCCTGTGATGAGCGCCGCCGAGCGTCTTGCAAAACAGCCGAGCGCGCTTGAAAACAATCTTGCGGAAATGAAAAAAGTGTTTCCGCTGTGGCTTTCGGCGCACGCGGTACAGCAGGAAATTGACGATGCGGCCGCCGCGCAATCGGCAAAAGTGACGCGTGCAAACGTTGCTTTTGGCATGCAGTACGGCAATATCCGCGTGGACAACACCAGTATCGCCTGTCCGCTTTTATATGGCGACAACGAGGCGCAATTCAGCCGCGGCGCGGGCACATCGGCCTCCGGCAAGTTGCCGGGCGACGGCGGCACAGTGCTGATTGCCTCGCACACCGGCACCTATTTTGCCGACCTTGGCAGTGCGGGCATCGGCACACTGATTCATCTCGACACCGATTGGGGCAATTACACCTACCGCGTCACCGACGCGCACGTGGTGGAAGAAACCGACGTTGCCGCGTGTAATCTTGACGCAACTTACGAAAACTGCATCTTGTATACGTGCTATCCGTTCGGCCAACTTGCGCACACACCACACCGCTGGTTTGTGTATGCCGAATTTGTGGGCGTCGAATATCCGTAAAACATCAAAAAAACAGCGCAGACAGGTGATTAAAAACCTGTCTGCGCTTATTTTTACAGCAATGCGTTGATGCCTTTTCTATGCCCCCACGAGCGGCAGCAGCGCATAAATCACACTGCCCACAACGCCGGTGCCGAAAATAATCGTGATGGCGCTGAGTTTATATTTGCGCAGTAAAAACAGTGCGCCGACAAAAAGTAATGCCTCTACCCAACGAAAATCTGACAGCACAATGGCGTTTTTTGTCGCATTGAACAGGCCGAGCAGCAAAATAGACGCGCCCGCGCAGGCAATCAGCGACACCACCGCCGGCCGCAGTGCGGACAAAACCGTCTGCACGCCGCTGAAACTGCGGTATTTATAATAAAAATAAGCGAGCGCAAGGCAGATGACGAACGACGGAATGATGCAGCCGAACGTGCAGATGATGGCGCCCGGAATGCCCGCAAGCCGCGTGCCGACAAAGGTGGCGGAGTTGATGGAAATTGGGCCGGGCGTCATTTCGGCAATCGTAATCAAATCGGTAAACTCGGCAAGCGTCATCAAATGGTGCACGTCCACAATCTGCGATTGAATGAGCGGAATGGCCGCGTAACCGCCGCCGACGCTGAACAGACCCACTTGGATAAAGCTGAAAAACAGTTTGATAATCAGTGGCATCATTGCACCTCATTTCCGCTTGATTGTTTTTTATGGCGCAGCAAACCGACAAGCAAATCGGCAAATCCGACGCCAAGACAGGTTAAAATCACGAGCATGGCGCTGACATTGAAAAAATATGCCGCGATGAAAGAGCCTATCATCAGCGCGATGTAGAGAAAACGTTTTGTGCCAACGACATTTTTGGCGAGGTTTATCACAACATCAAAAATAACGGCGGCCACACCGGCACGCATCACTTGCAGCGCAACGGCGATGACAACATTTTCACGAAACTGCTGATAAAACACTGAAATCAGTGAAATAATGACCATAGGAGGCAAAATTGTGCCGAACACGGCGACAAGCGAGCCGACAATGCCATACATGCGATAGCCTAAAATGACCGACGCGTTCACGGGAATCGGCCCGGGCGACGACTGCGCAATGGCGGTGATGTCGAGCATCTCGTTTTCGTCAAACCATCCGAGCTCCTCTACAAACTTTTTCTTCATCAGTGAAACAATTACAAAACCGCCGCCAAACGTAAACGCGCTCAGCATAAAAGTGGCCTTGAACAGCTGCCATAAAATTTTCGGGGTGCGTGCCGGCTGTGTCATATCCATGTTCTCCTCGTCTTTATTCGTTTCTCTCATCATACACGCTGTTCACTCATTTGTAAAATATATTTATTTTATAAAACCTATTGATAAAACCTATTATATGCGTTTTCGGCGCGGCTATCATGTATAATAGAAATGTATCTAAAAATCAGGAGGCGTTTCCGTGAAAATTACCCGTGAAAAACTCAAAAACATTGCCGTTGATTTGCTGTGCGACATCATCGGCAGCATTCTTTTTGCACTCGGCATCTACACCTTTGCCAAAGCGTCGGCATTTGCGCCGGGCGGCATCAGCGGCCTTGCACTCGTAATCAATTATCTCACCGGCCTGCCCATCGGCATCATGACGCTGCTGCTCAATATCCCGATTATTCTCATCAGCTATAAGGTGGTGGGCAAATTGTTTTTGCTCAAAAGCCTGCGCACCATGCTGATTTCCACCTTTTTTATGGACGTTGTATTTCCGCATATTCCGCTGTACATTGGCGACCGCTTTTTGGCGGCGCTGTTTACCGGCCTTTTTGTGGGCGCGGGTTTGGCGATTGTCTATATGCGCGGCTCATCGACCGGCGGCACCGATTTTTTAATCATCGCCATCAACAAATTGCGCCCGCACCTATCTGTGGGCACGGTGACGCTGCTCACAGACAGCCTTGTGATTGTGCTGGGCGGCTTTGTATTCGGCGACATCGACGCCATGCTCTACGGCGTGATTTCCACCGTGGTGGCGAGCGTTATCATGGATAAGCTCATGTACGGCAGCGGCGGCGGCAAAATGATGATTATTATTTCGGACGCGGCCGCCGAAATCGCAACGCAAATTGCCGTTTTGGTAGACCGCGGCTCCACGCTTGTGCACGCAACCGGCACCTATTCGGGCGAGGAGCGGCTGATGCTTTACTGCGTGTGCAGCAAAACGCAGGCGTTTCGCATCAAATCGGCCGCGCACGAGATTGACCCGCTTGCTTTTATGATTTTAACCGACGCAACCGAGGTATACGGCGAGGGTTTTCTTGAAAAAGACAGATAACACCTTGTGACAAAAAGCACGCTATTTATGTAAAATAAGACAAAACAGGGCTTGTTAAACACAAGATATAGTGGTAAAATAAATTTGTACACTAAAAAAACGGATGGGTTACAGGAGGCTTCTATGGCGATTACAGACATTGGAAAAAACGCACTGCAAGTGCTTGAAAAACGGTATTTGGCAAAAGATGCAAGCGGAGAGGCAACGGAGGATGTGGCCGGTTTGTTTCACCGTGTGGCGGCGGCCATTGCGGCAGCAGACGCGCGCTACGACGAACACGCAGACATCAGCACCACGGCGGCAGACTTTTATGAGCTGATGACCTCCCTGCGCTTTTTGCCCAACAGCCCCACACTGATGAACGCGGGGCGGCCGCTCGGCCAGCTTTCGGCGTGTTTTGTTTTGCCGATTGAGGACAGCATGGAAGCCATTTTCGAAACCGTTAAAAATGCGGCACTCATTCATAAAAGCGGCGGCGGAACGGGTTTTTCGTTCTCGCGTCTGCGCCAAAACGGTGCGCCGGTCAACTCCACCGGCGGCGTTGCCAGCGGGCCTGTCAGCTTCATGCGCGTGTTTAACATGGCAACCGAAGCCGTCAAACAAGGCGGCACGCGGCGCGGCGCAAACATGGGCATTTTGCGGGTAGATCACCCCGATATTCTCGAATTTATCAACTGCAAAAAAGTGAACGGCGACATCACAAACTTTAACATTTCCGTCGGCATCACCGAGGCGTTTATGGATGCCGTCGAGCGCGGCGACGATTACGATTTGATTGACCCGAAAACCAAATGTTCCGTCGGCAAGCTGAATGCCAAGGAAATGTACGACGAAATTGTCGACGCGGCATGGCGCAACGGCGAGCCGGGCATTATTTTTCTCGACCGCTTAAACCGCGACAATGTCGTGCCCGGACAAGGCGAAATTGAAAGCACAAACCCTTGTGGCGAACAGCCGCTTCTGCCGTACGAAAGCTGCAATCTCGGCAGCATCAACCTTGTAAAAATGCTCACCAAAACGCAAAGCGGCTATGCCATCGACTACGATTTGCTGCGCGATACGGTGCGTGAATCTGTGCATTTTCTTGACAATGTCATCGACATCAACAACTATCCGCTCGATAAAATCAGCCAAGTCACACGCGCCACGCGCAAAATCGGTCTTGGTGTGATGGGCTTTGCCGATATGCTATTATATCTCGGTGTACCGTATAATTCTGACGAAGGTGTCGAACTTGCGGAAAATTTGATGGCATTCATCAACGCCGAGGGACACGCCGCCTCCATGGCGCTTGCCAAAACACGCGGCGCGTTTCCGCTGTTTGCCGAGAGCATCTTTAAAAACGGCGCTCCGCTGCGCAACGGCACCGTCACCACCATCGCGCCCACCGGCACATTGTCGATGATTGGCGGCTGTTCGTCGGGCGTAGAGCCTGTGTTTGCGTTCGTTTATGTGCGCAATATTATGGACGGCACCGAGATGATTGAAGTAAACCCCGTGCTCAAACAAATGCTTGAGGACAAGGGATTATACAGCGAGGAATTGATGCGCAAAGTTGCCAAAGAGGGCAGCGTGGCGCATTTGGCGGAAATTCCGGCAGACATTCGCCGCATTTTTGTGTGCGCGCATGATGTCAGCCCCATTTATCACACCAAAATGCAAGCGGCTTTTCAGCATCATACCGATAATGCGGTGTCAAAAACCGTCAATTTCACCAAAGAGGCCACCAAAGAGGACGTGTCGGAAGTGTACATGCTCTCGTATAAAATGGGTTGCAAAGGCGTGACCATTTACCGCGACGGTAGCCGCGACAGCCAAGTGCTCAACATCGGCAGCGTGAAAAAGACCGGCGAGGACGTAGCCGTGCCTGTTTTGCCGACCGAGCAGTCTTTCGGCCACATTGAACCGCGCCCGCGTCCGGCTGTGACAACGGGTTTCACCGAGCGCGTAAAAATCGGCTGCGGCAACCTGTATATCACGGTTAATTACGACGAAAACGGCATCTGCGAAGTGTTCACAAGCACCGGAAAAGCGGGCGGTTGTCCAAGCCAAAGCGAGGCGACGGCGCGGCTTGTCAGCGTGGCACTGCGCAGCGGCATCACCGTGGAAGAAATTTACGACCAGCTCAAAGGCATTCGTTGCCCGTCCACCATTCGTCAACAAGGCATGAGCTGCACATCGTGTCCGGACGCGATTGCCAAAGTTGTCGCCAAGGTGAACAATTTCATCAAAAACGGCAACAGTGGCAATCCGGGCATGAACCATCCCGCGCCCGAACCGCTCACCAAAAAATTGGGTGCAGCACAGCCTGCGAAAAAATCGACAGCACCGCACACCTACACCGCCGGCGCAATTGTGCCCGGCTCGGCGGCAGAAATTCACAGTTGCCCCGAATGCGGCGGCCGTGTGGAGCACGAGGGCGGCTGTGTGATTTGCCGCAACTGCGGCTTTTCCAAATGCGGCTGAGTTTTATCAATATTTGCAAATAAGAAGGCGCTGTTGCGGCAAGTAAGCCGCAACCCAATCGTCCGTAAAGTGCGCGCATAGGACAGTCTGTTTGCACACAAACGTAAAACCTAGAAGAAACCCAATGTTTCGCCCCTGCGAGGCGCGTGGGTCCGCTGCATGCGGAACAGCGGCACCTCGCGTGCCCCGAGGGGTATTCTGGTTACTCTTACGGTG
>JAVXRV010000095.1:0-7723 GCA_036643515.1 Ruthenibacterium sp. | reverse complement strand
TACTTTAAAAAATACTGGAATAGAAATTCCAATTACAACAGCTAAAACAGCAATTACAGCTAAAAGCTCAACTAATGTAAATCCTTTATTATTATGATTTTTCATGTATCTCACATACCCTTCTTATGATATATATAGTATAGCAAATAAAAGTCGCAATGCAAACAAAAACGACATCTTTCCCGCAAAAAATGCAATGGATTTCGCTCTTGCTTTTTTTGCGCAAAGCTCCTATAATAGGTAGACGATATGCGTCTGTAACTCAGTTGGATAGAGTGCGTCCCTCCTAAGGACGAAGCCGGAGGTTCAACTCCTCTCAGACGCGCCATCCAGCTTACAAATATAACACGCTCGAAAGGAGTATGCCTCATCATGGAGCCACTTTCACTGGCCAAGGCGCTTGCGCTTTCTGCCCAGCGTAAACATCGCAATCCCACAAAAATTATTGTGGCAAGTTTCATGGCGGTCATCTTGTGCGGCGGTATTTTGCTCACGCTGCCCATCTCCGCACGCGACGGTGTATCCGTCGGTTTTCTTGGCGCACTTTTCACCGCCACCAGCGCCACCTGCGTCACAGGTCTTGTGGTGTTTGACACCTACACCGCGTTTTCCACATTCGGTCAAGTTGTCATCATTTTGCTCATCCAAATCGGCGGGCTTGGGCTCGTCACGCTCACCACATTTTTCAATGTGATGATTGGCCGGCGGCTTGGCTTCAAAAGCATGCAGCTCGCCAGTGAATCCATCAATATTTCCGACAGCAGTCAGGCACGTCAGCTATTAAAAGTTGTCATGACGGTCGCGTTATTGTTTGAATTATTCGGTGCTATTTTGCTATGCAATGTCTTTGTGCCGGAATATGGCCTAGATGGCATTTTTATCTCTGTTTTCATCTCAATTTCCGCATTTTGCAACGCCGGTTTTGACTTGTTCGGCCAACTTTCGCCCTTCACCAGCCTCACCACCTATGCGTCCAATCCGTTTGTGCTCTCGGTGGTGATGACGCTGATTGCCTCCGGCGGCCTCGGCTTTCTCGTCTGGCAGGATTTGGCCGCTTTCCGTCGCACGCGGCATCTGCGCTTGCACACACGCATTGTTTTAATTGCCACAGCATCGCTGATTATCGGCGGCACTGTCGGCATTGCGCTTCTCGAATGGAACAATCCCGCCACACTCGGCCCCATGACGACGGGCGACAAAATTTGGAACGCGATGTTCCAGTCCGTCAGCGCACGCACCGCCGGTTTCAACTCGATTGACCTCGCTTCCATGAGCAATGTCACCAAACTTTTTATCTCGCTTTTGATGTTCATCGGCGCGGCACCGGGCGGCACCGGCGGCGGCATCAAAATCACCACCATCACGGTGCTGATTGTCGCCATTGCCAGTGTCATTCGCGGGCGAAACGAGGCCACCATTTCCGGCCATCGCATCCCGCAAAAAACCGTGTACAAAACGCTTGCCATCTTTATGCTCTCCATGCTTGTTGTGATTGTTTCCGCGCTCACGATTTTCTTCAATTCCGGCCCCGAAATCAACGAAATGGACAGCGTGTTTGAAGCGGTTTCCGCATTTGCAACCGTGGGATTGTCCGTCGGTGTCACCGCCATCATGAATCCGGTTGCCCAAATCATCACCATGTGCACAATGCTTGTCGGCCGTGTTGGGCCTGTATCCATGGCCATTTCACTCTCGACGCACAAAGACAAAAATCTAAGCCGCAATATCGTGCCGCAAGCCGATATTTCCGTCGGATAAAACACCAAAAAAAGTGCAGGGAACATACGTTCCCTGCATTTTTTGTATTTAATTTTCGCGCGCCACCGGCTTTTAGATAATGCCCCATTCGTGGTCTTTTTTGTAGTCGTGTACGTCTGCCCACTGTGCGGAATGTGACGAATATCCGCCGTCACAAACAAACTGCTGTCCTGTGACATACGACGCTTCGTCGCTTGCAAGATACAGCACCATATTGGCGATATCGTCGGCCTGACCGAAACGATTGACCAAGGTGTGGCGCTTCAAAATTTCAAAGCTGTCACGCAAGGCCGGCAGTTTTTGCGAGCGTTCAAGCACGCTGTCGCTCAAAATGACGCCCGGAAGAATCGCGTTGCAGCGAATTTTTTTGTCAGCATATTGTGCGGCAATCGAACGTGTCAGCGAATTTAAACCTGCTTTGCAAGCCGCATAGGCCGCCGCGCCGTCTTCACCGCGAATAGATGCCGTGGAGCTGATGTTCACAATGCAGCCGCCGCCGTTTGCAATCAGATGCGGCAAGGTGTATTTTGCCATGAGGAAGTTGCCGCGCATATTGATTTGGAAATGTTTGTCCCAAATTTCTACCGGTGTATCGAGCAAATACCCCTCCGGCACTTGGAAAAACGCACAGTTTACCACAATGTCGAGTTTGCCGTATGTGGCAATTGCTTTTTCGGTAAGCGCTTTCAGTGTTTCCTCATTGCCGAGGTCGGCCTGCACAAAAATTGCCTCGCCGCCCTTTGCTCTCACCGCTTCTGCCGCTTCTTCGCCTTTTGGACTGATATCCGTCATGACTACTTTTGCGCCGTTTTCTGCGAGAAGTTCTGCGATTCTGCGGCCTGTTCCGCCACCGCCGCCACCTGCGGCACCTGTTACGATTGCTACCTTATTTTCAAAACTAAACATTCTAAAAACCTCCATTCAAATATAATAAGGCTACGCCTTATTTATAAACCCTTTATTAAAATGTGCGTGGCAAAGCCACATGCACAATTAAAACTATTTTTCGAAATAGTTTTAATGATTCATTTAGTGCTGTACCAGTTTTTTACCTGCTTTCAGCCCTGCGAGCAGTGCCACTACCACGAGTGCACATGCCGCAATGCCGACAAAGAAGCTTGGCACATAGCTGCCAAAGCCGTCATACATAAAGCCAATCAGCGATACGCCCGCCGAACCAATCAATGATGTACCCATAGAAATATATGAGAAGATTGCACTGTAATCACGCGAGCCGAACACGGTGCGCACCACAATCGGCACAAGCACGGCCGACATCGCCATCACGAAACCGAAGCAGAATGCGCCGGCAAATGCAATCAGCGGATTGCCGTTTGACACAATCAGTAAAACAAACGACAGCGCCACAATCACTGCGGCAATGCTCATGGCATGTTTTTGGCCGAGCTTGTCATTGAGGAATCCAAGCACCAATTTGCCCACGATATTGCCAATCATCACGCAGGAAGTCATGGTGCCGATTGCTGCCGCCGTCATGCCGACAGATGCCGCAAAACCCGGCAAATGCTGTTGGAATGTTGTGCACAGCGAAATGAAGCCTGCCACCAGAAATACGCATACAAACGCCATCGAGCGCACAGCGTCTTTCGAGGACACGCCGATTGCCGCCGCCGGAGCCGTCGCTTTGCCGTTTGCGTCCACCGCCGCTTCCTCACTGCCATATGCCTGCATGCCGCGGTCGGCCGGTTTGAAGTCCATCACAAAAATGCTGAACGGCAACACCAATACCATCGCGATAGCACCCACTAAAATGTAAGCCGGACGCCAGCCGCTGTTTGCCACAAAGTTGGCCACAATCGGGCTGATAATCGCGCCGCCAATGCCGGAAAACGACATGGTAATGCCCATAACAATGCCGGTTTTTTTCTTAAACCAGTTGCCAATCATAATCGGCGCCGGCAATACAAAGATAAATGCGCCGCAAATACCAACCACAGCACCCGCAATGTACCATTGCCACACCGCCGTAAACGTGGACATCAACATAAAGGTGCCGGAGCACAGCGCCACTGCCGCGCTGATTAAAATGCGAATGTTAAATTTCGGCAACACTTTGCCGACCACAGGCAGCGTAAACGCAAGAAACAAGCCTTGTATCGAAAGATACAGCGAAAACTGTCCCATGCTGAAGCCGAGGTCTTGACACACCGGCTGGAAAAATATGCCTGCGCAGCTTGACAGTGCACCAATGCCTCCTGCCTGTAAAAAGCAACACGCTACCATAATGAGCCATGCACGATGAATTTTTTTCTTTGCCATTTTTTAAATTCCTTCCTTTCGCCATTTTATTTTGCGCAATTTTGACATGCCCATTTCCACCTGCACCTTGCCGCGTTCGTTGCAAAGATGCGGTTTTTATGCTAAAATGAAGATAAATTTACAAAGCCATGTCAGCGCTATATGACAAGCATACCGCTTTGATAAAATATTATCAACCTATTTATGTTGACGAATCATGACAAGGCATTGTCACTTTGTCATGTTTCAACATACCGAAACGGAGGGCAACGTGAACGAAAAAAGCTTTGGAGAAATTTTGAAATTGCTGTTTGAGCTCTCCGGAGAAAAATGCGCCGCACTGGCACAGGCGCTGAAATACGATACCACCTATCTCAGCAAATGGCTGAGCGGCACGCGTTTGCCGGCCGCCAAAAATCGTGCGGAGTTGGTGCCGAAATTGTGCAGCTTTTTTCTGGCGCACGCGTCTGCCGACATGCTCAGCACCTATGCCGACGCACTTGCCTTGCAGGTGCAGCCGTGGGAAATTTCAGATTTGCGCAGTTTGCTGCAAGAGCATCTTTCTGCCATGCTGCGCCGTGCACTCGATGTCGGGCAACCTACCGGCGTCCTCAGCGAACTGCCCAACAGTATGCTGCTTTTAGACCGCGACGCCGCCAATATTCTGGTGGAAGACACGATTCGACAGTACTGTAAAAATGCGCCTGAGGACGATATTTATTTCATCACCACCCATTCGCCATCACGTT
The DNA here is from genome assembly GCA_036643515.1 of Ruthenibacterium sp. GTDB lineage: Bacteria > Bacillota > Clostridia > Oscillospirales > Ruminococcaceae > Ruthenibacterium. The sequence goes on along the minus strand of JAVXRV010000095.1, from coordinate 2,957 downwards.
ATTTAATCAAAGAATCTGTCGATGAACTGTCGAAAAAAACCTATTCCATCTATGCCAATAAAACGCTGAATTTTTCACAGTTGCTCGAATGCAGCGACATTGACAGCGCCACCGAATACTGCAAAATTATTTTGCTGCACATTCACCATTCCATCCGCGTGCGCTATCGGCTGTATGTTGGCAAAAACACAAGCAGTGTGCGCGTGATGGTGATTAAAAACTGCGTATGTTCGATTGAATTTTACGACAATTTGCTCGACCGCGTGTATCGTTGCGTCACCAAAGTGCCGGAGATTGTCAACGATGTATTCGCGCGATATCAAAGCTTTCTCGATACAGGCACCCTTGTGTTTGAGCAGTGCAGCCTTGCCGCGCTGAGTCAAAAACATTATTTTTCCAATTTTATCATGCGCGAGCAATTCAGTTGTTTGATGGAAACCATGCAGCCGTTTTTACCGACGGACGTCCTAAAACACTATCCCGACGTACAGCAGATACCCGATGATATCCGCATTTTTTGGCATATGCTGAGCAACCCGCAATTGCACGGCACCATTCGCGTGATGATTTATAAATCGGCGCTGATGGATTATATTTTGTATGGCAAAGCCGGCATGTTCGGGCAGAGCATCACGGTTGCGGCGCCGGACAGAATTGTGCATTTGCAAAGCCTCATTGACGGGCTGAAAGCACGCAAAGACTTTACGATGTGCCTTTTAGAGGATCGGCACACGCTGCTTTCACACAGTAATATCGACTGCTCGCTCTATCTCAACGGCAGCACGATGTTCGCCGTCAAGGAAGATGCCACGCGCGATGAAATGGGCTGCTATCTGTTTTATGATGCCGGCACCATCGCTTCTTTTGAGCGGTTTTACAATCAATTGTGGAGCGATTGCATCGGCAGCGCACCGGCAGATTTTTCAGTCATTCATTTTTTAGAGCGCGGCATTGCCATGATTGAGAATATATAAATAAACCGCGCCCCGTCCATCGTACACAGACATAATATCAAAATTTTCTCATCCAGAGGTTTACACCTCTGGATTTTTTTTGATTCGCAATAGTGCATATTCTACAAAAAATGTAAAATTATTGAAGCAAAACAGAGAAACGTGTCATTTTCGATTGACAAAATTATGTTTTTTCAGTATTATCGCTTTAGATGCTACAGAGTTTATGTGCTAAAGCGTTTAGCTACTAAACACACAGCAAGTTACAAGTATTATTTTCATTCACTTCATTTTAAAAAGGAGCGTTCACCATGTTAACAGATCAACAAATCAAGCAACAGGCAGCACTGAACAAAGACTATGTGATTCAATGCCGCAGAACCATTCACCGCTTTGCCGAGCCGAGCGGCACAGAAGTGAAAACAAGCGCTTTTGTGCAGGCTGAACTCACGGCTGCCGGCCTTCCGTTTGAAGTTGTCAGCAAAACCGGCGTGCTTGCCATACTGGATACCGGCCGCCCCGGCCCACATATTGCACTGCGTGCGGACATTGACGCATTGCCCATGCCGGAAGAACCGAACAATCTGGCGGGTGCACGCGTTTGCGTTTCTGAAAATCCAAAAACCTGTCATGCGTGCGGTCACGATGCGCATACGGCTATGTTGCTGGGTGCGGTGAAAGCGTTTGTCGCCTGTAAAGATTCTCTTGTGGGCGTGCTGTATTTTTGCTTTGAAGAAGGCGAGGAAAACGGCGGCGGACTTCCCGGCATGTTGGCGGCACTCGAAAAATATCAAGTGGACACCTGCTGGACAATCCATGTATACGCGGGTCTTGACTCCGGAAAAATTTGTGTGGACGCCGGGCCGCGCATGGCCGGTGCTGCCGGTGTGGAAATTAAAGTGATCGGCAAAGGCGGACACGGTTCTCGTCCGGATATGGCCATCAATCCTGTATTCTGTGCGGCAGAAATTCTTTCCAATGTCGCTGCTGCATGGGCAAACCAAATTACACCGGGCAAAGTGGTAACCCTTGGCATCGGCAGCATTCAAGGCGGCACAACGGGAAATGTGATTCCGGATACCGCAGAAATTCTCGGTTCTTTGCGCTTTTTTGATATGGCAGAAGGCGCAAAAGGCGTCGAGATTTTCAAGAGCGTCGCCACACATACTGCCGCCATGAACAAGTGCACGGTTGAATTCAGCCCGCGATTTGAAGTACTGGTCGGTTCGGTCATCAATGACCCCGCTTATGCGGCGCTGGCAAAAACAGGCCTTGAGGAAATTTTGCCGGAGAACACCGTTTCACCCTGCGAGCCATGGTATGCGTCAGAATCGTTTAGCGAATATTCCGTGAAATACCCTTGTGTGATGGCACATCTCGGCATCAACAATCCCGCTTACGGCTCGGGCGCAGCACATCACAACGGCTTTTTCGACGTTGACGAAAACGTCATGCAGATTGGTTTGATTTCCACCTTGAAATATGTAGCAACCGTCGCAAATCAGGCGAAATAGAAACGGTATTTTCGAATATCGTTTGCAAATTGCCTGTAAAAAATAGAAGCAATATGAGGAGGATTATTATGGCACAAGAAACAAAAAGCGCACAAAACAAAGCAAATACCGCGTCCCCAAATTCTCAAAAGCCCAATGCAAAAGAGAAAAAACCGTTTAAAATGCCGCACTTGCTGTGGATTATGATTGGCTTACTGCTGCTTTGCAGTTTGCTGACGTACATCATTCCGGCAGGACAGTTTGCGGTGGATGCCGACGGCAAAATTCTCGGTGACAAATTTGCCTACATGGATGCGCAAACGCCGGTGAACCCGCTGAAAGCGCTGTTGCAAGTTTTGCCCGGCCTCATCGGTTCCGGCAATGTTATTTTCGTCGTTATGGTCTGCGGTGCGGCCATTCAAGTGTTCTTAGACACAAAAGCCTTTGACAAACTGATGAACTTTTGCATCTATAAAATGCAGGGAAAAGGCGAAATGCTGTTAATCGGTGT
>JAVXRV010000094.1:0-7763 GCA_036643515.1 Ruthenibacterium sp. | reverse complement strand
ACCGCGTGATGATTCCTATTTTCGATTTGCGCGGCAATGTGATTGCATTCAGCGGCCGCGATTTCACCACCGAAAAGCCGCAGCGCAAATACGTCAATAGTCCCGAAACCATTGTGTATAAAAAAAGCCGTGTGCTGTTTGCAATGAATCTTGCCAAAAAAAGTGCATCGCGCAAATATATTTTATGCGAGGGCAACCTCGATGCCATCTCGATGCATCAGGCAGGCTTTACAACGGCGGTGGCCGGATGCGGCACGGCCTTGACGGCGGAGCAGGTGAAAATGCTGTCGGAATATGCCGATGAAGTGGTGCTTTGCTACGATTCCGACGAGGCCGGACAAAAGGCGACCGCACGCGCCATCAGTCTTTTGTCCAATTCGCCGATTAAGGTATCGGTGCTCTCTATTCCGGACGCAAAAGACCCTGACGAATACATTAAAAAATTTGGTGCCGACCGTTTTGCGATGCTTGTCAACGGCTCAAGCAACGCGATTGAATATGCGCTTGCGGGCGCGAAAAGCAAATATGACATCACAACGCCGGACGGGCGCGTCGGCTACATCAAAGAGGCCGTCAACATTCTTGCGGGAAGAACCACCGCCACAGAGCGCGATGTATATGCCGGACGCATTGCCGAAGAAGTGGACGTGGGCAAAGCGGCCATCATCAGCCAAATTGAATCGATGGCACGCGCAAGGCAAAAACGCGATGTGAAAGACAGGGAAAAAAGATTGCTTGAAGAAGGCGCGGGCGGCCGCATCAATGTGCCTTATTCACAAGGCGGGCAAAAGGCGCTCGGCGTCGCGTTCGCAGAGCAACAGCTCATCGGTGCGATTCTCAAAAATCCGGCCTATCTCACGCTTGCGGCCGCGCGTGTGACACCGGAAAATTTCATCAGCGCCGACATGGCAAAAACGTATGCAATTTTGCTCGACAAAGCGGCGCATCAAGAATATATCGACCTTTCCGCCATCAGCGAAGCGCTGCCGGAGGAAACCATCAGCCTTATCAGCCGAATTTTGGCGCAAAATTATGACGTCAATCTCAGCGAACAGGACGTCAATTTGTATCTGGAGCGCATTGCAAACAGCACCCCCGAGAGTGCCCGTGCGGCGGAGAAAACGCCGGATGAACTTGCAGATTATATGCAGACCTTGAAACAGAAAAAAGCATAGGAAATAAAGAGTAGGGAGAAAATAAGTTATGGCAGACAAAAAAACGATTATCGCAAATCTGATTGAAACCGGCAAACGCAATACCAAGGTGACCACCAAGGAAATCAACGATGCACTGGAAGAAATTGGGTTTGAAGTAGAACTGGTTGACCGCCTGTATGAATTGCTTGACTCGAACAATATCGAAATTGTCGATGAGCCGGACGCGGATATCGAGGAATTTACGCTCACAGAGGACACGGTGGACGTTTTGCAGACGGCACTGTCGGCAGAGGGCGTCAACATCGATGACCCTGTAAAAGTGTATCTGAAAGAAATCGGACGCGTGCCGCTGCTGTCCTCGGAAGAAGAAGTGGACCTTGCCATCAAAATCCAAAACGGCGGACCGGAGGGCGACCGTGCCAAACAGCGGCTGTCTGAAGCCAACTTGCGTCTTGTGGTGTCGATTGCAAAGCGCTATGTCGGGCGCGGTATGCAGTTTCTCGATTTGATTCAAGAGGGCAACCTCGGCCTTATCAAAGCCGTTGAAAAGTTTGACCATACAAAAGGTTTCAAATTTTCTACCTATGCAACGTGGTGGATTCGGCAGGCCATCACGCGTGCCATTGCCGACCAAGCGCGCACCATTCGTATTCCGGTGCACATGGTTGAAACCATCAACAAAGTGAAAAAAGTGTCGAGCCAACTGCTGCATCGCAACGGACACGAGCCGACCGCCGATGAAATTTCACTGGAGCTTGAAATGCCGGTGGACAAAGTGCGCGAAATTATGCGCGTGGCACAGGAGCCGGTCAGCCTTGAAACCCCGATTGGTGAGGAAGAAGACAGCCATCTTGGCGACTTTATCCCCGACGAGGACGCACCGGTGCCGGCAGAGGCCGCCAGTCACACACTGCTGAAAGAACAGCTTGCCGGTGTATTGCAAAGCCTTACCCCGCGCGAGGAAAAGGTGTTGCGTTTGCGCTTTGGCCTTGAGGACGGACGCCCGCGCACACTCGAAGAAGTGGGCAAAGAGTTCAACGTCACGCGTGAGCGCATTCGCCAAATTGAAGCAAAAGCACTGCGCAAACTGCGCCACCCGAGCCGCAGCAAAAAGCTGCGCGACTTTCTCGATTGAGTTTGAGCATATCATATTTTCAAAGCGAAAGCGGCTGTTTTTTGACGGCCGCTTTTTTCTTTGATTTATCTTGACAAACACCGCGTGCTACCGTATACTTTAAATGCAGTAATTTAGTATAGTTTAAATGAGGTGCTTTTTTGCATATTACACAGGAAACCGATTACGCGGTGCGGATTGTCTATTGTCTTGCCAAATGCGGTGTGCGGCGCGATGCGCGCAGCATCAGCGAAGAAATGTGCATTTCTTTGCGGTTTTCGCTTAAAATTCTCGGCAAATTGGTCACAAGCGGCATTGTGGAAAGCTACAAAGGCAACCGCGGCGGCTATGAGCTGGCGAAGTCGGCCGAAGAAATTACACTCAAAGACGTGATTAACGCAGTGGAAGGGCCTTATCGGTTGTCGCGCTGCGTGGGCGAAGACGCGGGGGAGTGCTGCAATCGCGGTGTGTCCGGCTGTTGCACCTTTCAAAAAATCTTCAGCGACATCAGCGAGGAAATCAACGTGCGGCTTGCGGGCGTAAATTTTAAACAGGTGCTTGAAACGGAAACGAAAAACAAATAGAACTTCAAATACCGCACACGCCGCCGTGTGTGCGAAGTATAAAACGCGAGAAAACTATTTTGAACAAAACTATTGACGGAAAAATGATTTTGTAGTATACTTATAAAACGTATCATAATGGCTTTGTGTGCCTTTTTGAGCAAAACTAACACAATTTTTTTGTGCAAGTTGCTGTAGAAAGGGCGCATTTTTGTGCCGTTTGTGTGTCTTTTTGCAATGTTTAATATAGATGAATAGGAGTGGACGCTTATTATGGTGAATGTCAAGCCCGTACAACTCGGCAAAACTGAGCGCATGAGTTTTTCTCACATCGATGAAGTCATTGAAATGCCAAATCTCATCGAGGTACAAAAAAACTCGTACCAATGGTTTTTAAAAGAGGGTCTGAAAGAGGTTTTTCGCGATATTTCCACAATTGAGGATTATACCGGAAACCTGGTGCTCGATTTTATCGACTACCGCCTCGAAAACGAGCCGAAGTATTCCATCAAGGAGTGCAAAGAGCGAGATGTAACCTATGCCGCCCCCTTGCGCGTGACCGCACGTTTACTCAACAAGGAAACAGGCGAAATAAAAGAGCAGGAAATTTTCATGGGCGATTTTCCGCTCATGACCGACAGCGGCACTTTTATCATCAACGGCGCAGAGCGCGTGATTGTTTCACAGCTTGTGCGTTCACCGGGCGTTTATTTTGGCAAAAGCTATGATAAAACCGGTAAAGAGTTGTTTTCTGCCACATTAAACCCGAACCGCGGCGCGTGGATTGAATTTGAAACCGATGCCAACGATGTGTTTTATGTGCGCATTGACAAAAACCGCAAACTGCCGGTCACCGTATTTGTGCGTGCACTCGGGCTTGGCGATGACGCGAAAATCCGCGACTTTTTTGGCGATGACGACCGCATTGAAGCGAGCATCGCGAAAGACCCCACCAAAACCGAAGAAGAAGGTTTGCTTGAAACCTACCGCAAACTGCGTCCGGGCGAGCCGCCGACAGTCGAGAGCGCAACCACGCATTTGAATGGTTTGTTCTTCGACCCGCGCCGCTACGATTTATCACGTTTCGGCCGCTATAAAATGAATAAAAAACTCGCGATGGCACGTCGCATTCAAAACTGTGTGGCCGCGCGTGACATCGTTGCGCCGCTCACGGGTGAATTGCTTTGCGCCGCAGGCGAAAAAATTTCACGCGAGGTGGCAAATGCCACAGAAAAAGCGGGCGTCAGCCTTGTGTATTTGACGGTGGAAGACCGCGAAGTAAAAGTAATTTCCAACGGCACAGTTTGCGCCAACGACTTTTTCTCGTTTGACACCGCAGAATACGGCATCAACGAAAAAGTGAACTTCAGCGAACTGCGTGCCATTCTTGACGCGACGGGCGATGTGGAAGAACAAAAAGAAATGCTCGTGAAAAACCGTGACCGTTTAATCGGCCGCACGGTGACGGTCGATGACATTCTTTCGTCCATCAACTACCTCAACGGCCTTGCAAACGGCGTGGGCACGGTGGATGACATTGACCATTTGGGCAACCGTCGTATCCGCAGTGTGGGCGAGCTTTTGCAAAACCAGTTCCGCATCGGCTTCAGCCGTATGGAGCGTGTCATTCGTGAGCGCATGACCTTGCAGGCGCAGGACATGGAAGTTGTCACGCCGCAGGCGCTCATCAACATTCGTCCGGTTGTGGCCTCCATCAAAGAATTTTTCGGATCATCACCGCTTTCTCAGTTCATGGATCAGAACAACCCGCTTGCGGAATTGACCCACAAACGTCGTTTGTCTGCCCTCGGACCGGGCGGTTTGTCCCGTGACCGCGCCGGATTTGAAGTGCGCGACGTTCACTATTCGCATTACGGACGCATGTGCCCGATTGAAACGCCGGAAGGCCCGAACATCGGCCTCATCTCCTACCTTGCCACCTTTGCACGCATCAACGAGTATGGCTTCATTGAAGCACCGTACCGTGTTATCAATAAAGAAACCGGCGTTATCACAGACGAAGTGGTGTACATGACGGCCGACGTGGAAGACGAATTTGTCGTCACACAGGCGAATGAGCCGCTCGACGAAGAAGGCCGCTTGAAACGCGCTCGTGTTTCTTGCCGCTATCGCGATGAAATTCTTGAAGTAGAGCGCGAACGCGCCGATTTCATGGACGTTTCTCCGAAGATGGTGGTTTCTGTTGCAACCGCGATGATTCCGTTCCTTGAAAACGATGACGCCAACCGCGCCTTGATGGGCTCGAACATGCAGCGTCAGGCAGTGCCTTTGATGGTGACCGAGCAGCCGATTGTCGCAACCGGCATGGAATACAAAGCCGCGTGCGATTCCGGCGTGTGTATTCTTGCGAAAAACGCCGGTGTTGTGGAAAAAGTAACCGCCACCAACATCACCGTGCGCACCAGCAAAACCACCACAGATGAGTATGAACTGATTAAGTTTATGCGCTCGAACCAAGGTACTTGCATCAATCAACGCCCGATTGTAGAAAAAGGCGAAACCGTTGTCAAAAACCAAGTGCTTGCGGACGGCCCCGCCACCAAAAACGGCGAAATTTCGCTTGGCAAAAACGCGCTCATCGGCTTTATGACATGGGAAGGCTACAACTACGAAGATGCTGTTCTCATCAATGAAAAAATTGTGCGCGAGGACGTGTACACCTCCATTCATATTGAGGAGTACGAACTTGAGAGCCGCGACACGAAACTCGGACCTGAAGAAATCACCCGCGATATCCCGAACGTGGGCGAGGACGCGCTCAAAGACCTTGATGAGCGCGGCATCATCCGCATCGGTGCCGAAGTCGGTTCCGGCGATATTCTTGTGGGCAAAGTAACGCCGAAAGGTGAAACAGAACTCACCGCCGAAGAACGTTTGCTGCGTGCCATCTTTGGCGAAAAAGCGCGTGAAGTGCGTGACACTTCTCTGCGTGTGCCGCACGGCGAAAGCGGCATCATTGTAGATGTGAAAGTATTTACGCCCGACAACTGCGATGAATTGCAACCCGGCGTGCGCCAAGTGGTGCGCTGCTACATCGCCCAAAAACGCAAAATCAGCGTCGGCGATAAAATGGCAGGCCGTCATGGCAACAAGGGCGTTGTATCGCGCATTCTTCCGCAGGAGGATATGCCGTTCCTCGAAGATGGCACACCGCTTGACATCGTTTTGAATCCGCTTGGCGTACCCTCGCGTATGAATATCGGACAGGTTTTGGAAGTCCATCTGGCGTTTGCGGCAAAAGCACTCGGCTGGAAAGTGGCAACGCCGGTATTTGACGGCGCACATGAAGCGGATATCCGCGCCATGTTCCGCGAAGTGGGCAAAAACGAGGACGGCAAGAGCGTGGTGTACGACGGACGTACCGGCGAAAAATTCGACCAACGCGTCACCGTCGGCTATATGTATTATTTGAAGCTGCATCACCTTGTGGATGATAAAATCCATGCACGTTCCACAGGCCCGTACAGCCTTGTCACGCAGCAACCGCTCGGCGGCAAAGCGCAGTTCGGCGGCCAACGTTTCGGCGAGATGGAAGTTTGGGCGCTTGAAGCTTACGGCGCGGCATACACCTTGCAGGAAATTTTGACGGTGAAATCCGATGACGTGGTCGGCCGCGTGAAAACGTATGAAGCCATCGTCAAAGGCCAACCGGTGCCGAAACCGGGCATTCCGGAAGCGTTCCGCGTGCTGATGAAAGAACTGCAATCGCTCGGCCTTGACGTGCGCGTGCAGGATTCTGACGGCGAAGAAATCGACATCAAACAAAACTATGACGAGGACGATATGGGTTTTGATACCTCTGAGCTCTCCATTGGCAATGATGTTGCCGTGGAAAGCGAAATTGCAGAGGAATTCAACGTTGAAGAAGTCGACGATGATCTGGACGTCGATCTCCTATCCGATGAACCGGATGACGAAGGGTTAGACACGGATGTTGGGCTACTGTTCAGCAAATTAACAGATGACGAGTAACTCAGCACCTTTCTCCTGCCGCGCATGTCGGGCGGCAGGGGACCCATTCATTAAATTAAGAGAAAGAAAGGGTTCGTTTTATGGAGTTTAACGCTTTTGATTCTATTAGAATCGGGCTTGCCTCTCCCGAACAGATTATCAAGTGGAGCTATGGCGAGGTGAAAAAACCCGAAACCATCAACTATCGTACACTGAAGCCGGAACGCGACGGTCTTTTTTGTGAAAAGATTTTCGGACCGACCAAAGACTGGGAATGCCATTGCGGCAAATATAAACGCATTCGCTATAAAGGCAAAGTTTGTGACCGCTGCGGCGTGGAAGTAACGCGCTCAAAAGTGCGTCGTGAACGCATGGGTCATATTGAACTTGCCGCGCCTGTATCGCATATTTGGTATTTTAAAGGCATTCCGTCGCGCATTGGTCTGATTCTTGACATTTCGCCGCGCCTGCTTGAAAAAGTGCTTTATTTTGCCGCCTATATCGTCACCGATCCGGGATTTACACCGCTTGAAGAAAAACAGCTTCTCAGCGAAAAAGAATACCGCGATATGCGCGACCGTTATGAGGACGAATTTAAAGCCGCCATGGGTGCGGAAGCCATCAAAGAATTGCTGACGAAAATTGATTTGGACGCCATGTCGGCACAGCTGCACAAAGAGCTGGAAGATGCCGGCGGACAAAAACGCATTCGTCTGTTAAAACGCATGGAGGTTGTGGATGCATTCCGCACCTCCGGCAACCGTCCGGAATGGATGATTCTTGACAATATTCCGGTCATTCCGCCGGACATTCGCCCGATGGTACAGCTTGATGGCGGCCGTTTCGCAACGTCTGACCTCAACGACCTTTATCGTCGTGTCATCAACCGAAATAACCGTCTGAAACGTCTTTTGGAGCTTGGCGCACCGGATATCATTGTGCGCAATGAAAAACGGA
>JAVXRV010000093.1:0-7975 GCA_036643515.1 Ruthenibacterium sp. | reverse complement strand
AGAAACGGCGGCATCTGCATCAACGGTAGAGGCGGTGGCGGAGGAATCCGTGCCGACATCAGCAAGCACAAGTGCCAGTTCAAGTACAAGTACGCCGGAGGAAACGGTGGTTGCACCCGCAGATTCTGCGGCGTCAAGCACAGCAGCTTCTTCTGCGCCGTTGCAACAAGCGGAAACGGCTGCACCGGAGGCCGTGGAAACCTTGCCGCAACAGCCGAAAGAGGCAGAAGCCGCACCCGAAAAAGCGGCCATCGGCAAGGTGCATGTCATTGTGGAAAATACGACTTTCACGGCGGCAGACGGTGCGCCGTGGGAGGGCATTCTACTGGAAGAATGGGTGGATATCTACCAAGATTCGTCGATGATGAGCGCGTTTATAGACGCAATCGCCGCTGCGGGACAAACGCAAAGCGGTGCGGAAAACGGCTATATTCAAGAAGTTGGCGGCCTTGCCGCATTTGATGGCGGTTCTATGAGCGGCTGGATGGGCACGCTCAACGACTGGTTTACGGATGCCGGTTTTGATGCCTTTAACGTCGCGGACGGCTCTTTTGGCGTAGGCGATGAAGTGCGCATTTTATATACCTGCAATATGGGTGCAGATATTGGCGCAAACTGGGGCGATTCCGACCAAACGCTCAAAAGTCTGACGTTCAGCGAAGGAACGCTTGCGCCGGCATTTGCGGGAGATGTTCGGGAATACACCTTGACGGTTCCGGAGGCAATCCATGAAATTATCGTGACACCGACCGCGGTTAATAAATATTATCAAACCCATCTCCACATTGAAAAAACGGAGTACAAACGCGCAATGCCTGTGCCGGTGCAAGACGAAACCGTGCTGCGCATCAAATGCGGCGACGCGGTGTCGCCGGGCATGGACGACAGCAATGTGTCGGGCGAAGTGTACACGGTTACAATCGCACAAAAAGCGCCAGATGCATTGCTGAAAGACGGCAGTGTGCTCGCAAGCGAAATCAAGGAGGACGGCACGCAGGGCGCTGCCATTGCACTGCATTTTGATGAAAAAACGCAGACATTCAGCGGAGATTTCAGCGCGTTTACACATTTGAAACAGCACAACACCGCCGGTATTGCGGTAGAATTAAAAAATGTTGCCGCAGACAGCACGGCCGTTTTGCAAGTTGCCGACAAGCGCTATTCGTTTGAAAACAATCAGGCAAGTACAGGTGCGGACAAGCTTTTCACCTTGCCGCAAACGTATGCTTGCACCATTGCCATCACACCGACAGGCGGCCAAGAGCAAAAATATCCGCTTGTTTTGACGAAGAAAAACGAAATCGGCAAGCTGACAAAATGCGAGTTTGACGGCACACCGTCGTTCACAAATATTTTATACGGACAGCCGTCCGGCACCGTGTTTCAACTGGACGCAAGCGGCCAAAAAACAGGCAAAACCGGCCTTGCAGACGATTGCTTTGATTATAAAATTTACGTCAGCGCCGACACCGAAAACATCAGACCAAAAGCGCCCATCAGCTTTTTAGGCACGCAGGACGGCACCACGTCACTGTATGCCGATGGCAAGGTGTGGATTGCAAATTGCTTTACCATGATGTCGCTGAGCATGAAATTTAAAAATAAGCCTGTTTTAACGAAAAACGACACGACGAAAATGGAGCTTGTCACCGTTTCCGACATGGACGAAAAACAGGAAATTCGGTACACATTTACCGTTGAAAAAGTCTTGATGGATGCCGCACCGGCAAAAATTGACACAGCACGCATCACAATACCGGCAAATGCACAAGGCGATGCTTTTTCGCCGGACAAACAGGCGTATCTTTATACGGTAGGCCTTTCTGAGAAAAATGCCACGATGGAATTTACGGCGGCGGAAGACACCGTGCTCTATCAAAACAGCTACGCACCGGAAAATGCACTGGTGAAAAATGATGCCGGCATTTATACGGTTTCTTTTCCCATCAATGAAAAAGCGCCGCAATCTATTGTGGCGGTGAAAACGGTGGCGCAAGGCACCTTATGCACCGTTTACACCTTTGGTTTTCAATACCGAAACGATGCCGCGCTCGATTATCCAACCTCCGGCTATCGCTTTGATGCAAACGGCACACAAACACCGCTGACGGCGGCCGAAATGTCGCAGCTGCAAAGCGGCATGACGGGTTGGAACTCGTTTGTGCGCACCGATGTATTCGGCACAGGCTTTGTTGTGACCTTTGACAGCCCGATTATGGACGATGCAAAAAATCCAAACGGCATTGATTTTGTCATCTATGGCAATGCATTTGCCTACGCAAACGGCGGCTCCGGCGAACCGGCCGGTGTACAGGTGTCACAAGACGGTGAAAACTGGTTCACACTTGCCGGCTCAAAGCATTTTGACGACACAACAGACTGGGCACGCGCTTGCGGCACAAACGGACAGACCGCTCTCCTGCTCGCAAAAAGCGGAGAAAACGGCATCACAAGCAGTGCGCCGGCCGTCACGTTCGGCTATGCTGATATTCATTCCGCCACCTCCAACGAAAATGGCGAGGGACGCTATCCCATCACAGGAAAAGCCGGCAATCCCTATGCGCCGTCGCACATTTCAAATATTGGCGATGGGTTTGATTTGGCATGGGCTGTTGATGCACGGGGCAATCGTGTATCGCTTACAGGCGGCATAAAATACATCAAAATTCAAAATGTGGTAGACATTCAAAATCCCGTTTTCGGGCTTTGCAATGCGGAAATCGGCGGGATTGTACGCGCCGTCAACACACAGGCAAACGTAGGCGTAACAAGTGCGCCGCAAGCCATCACGGTGAACGGCAAAGCGCTGTCACTCCAAGATGGCGTATATCAATACGAGGCAGAGGCAAAGGATGCCTTTTCGGTGCGTGTCGATGCGCCGCAAAACACAAACATCATTATCAACGGAAACCACGTGACAGAACTGTCTTTTGATGCCGTTCCACAGCACGAAACCGTGCGCGTGATTTTGCAGGAAGGCGAAAAACAACCGCTTATTTATGATATAAAGCTGATTCAAGATGGCTCCCTTGAAAAAGTGGAACAAGTGCGCAAGCTGATAGAAGCTTTGCCAAGTACCGATAAATTGACCTTGGCAGATGCCGATGCGGTGCAAAAGGCCAAAGCGGCATTTGACGCGCTCGGCACATGGGCAAACAAGCTGCCGCAAGCACTCATTGACCGCTTAAATGCCGCAATGGCACAGATAGAAAAACTGAAAATCCCGACGGATTTGACGGCAGTGAGAGCGGCAACAGGCGCATATTTGTACCGCAGTGTGCCCAATCCTGTGATTGCCACCACCGGCGGTGAATGGACGATAATCGGCCTCGCGCGGGCGCAATATGACGTTTCATCGGATTATTATGCACGCTATCTTGCGAATGTCCTGCGTGAAACGGCTGAAAAAAAGGGCGTGCTTCACGCAAAAAAATATACCGAATATTCCCGCGTCGTACTGGCACTTTCTGCCATCGGCTATGATGTCACAGACGTTGCGGGGTACAATCTGCTGACACCGCTTGCAGATTACGACAAGGTTGTGTGGCAGGGAATCAACGGCCCGATTTGGGCGCTCATGGCCTTTGACGCGCACGGATATGACATTCCGTCCACACAGGGCGGCAAGCAAAGCACGCGCGAAAATCTCATGGCCGCAATTTTACAGGCCGAGCTTGCGGGCGGCGGCTGGGCGCTCAGCGGCAATCGTGCAGATGTGGATGTGACCGCGATGGCACTGCTTGCGCTTGCACCATACTGCGATAAAAATACGGCGGCACAGACGGCGGTGGAACGTGGCTTGCATCTATTGTCTGCGGCGCAAAATGCGACAGGCGGCTTTGGAAGTTGGGGCGTAGACAATGCGGAATCCTGTGCACAGGTCATCATGGCATTATCCGCGCTCAAAATAGATGCCGCCACAGATGCGCGTTTTATCAAAAACGGGAAAACCGCACTGGATGCACTTTGTGCCTATGCGGTGGACGGCGGCGGTTTCAAACATATTCCGAACGGAAACCGTGACGGCATGGCATCAGAGCAAGGTTACTGCGCACTCGTTGCGTATGACCGCATGATAAACGGAAAAACGGCACTGTACACCATGAGCGATGTCACAATTTCTGCGCCGTATCAAACGGCAGTGCAGATGATTGATGCCATCGGTGCGGTAACTCTTGAAAAAACAGACATCATTCGTGCGGCACGCGCGGCCTATGACGCACTGGATGCGGCGCAAAAAGCCAAAGTGAAAAACTATAATATTTTACAGACGGCAGAAAAAACGCTTGCGACATTGCTTGAAAATATCAATCGTGTCAAGAGTTTAATTGACAGCATCGGCGAAGTGACCCTTGCAAGCGAAGCGCAAATCAAGCTCGCACGCGAAAGTTACAATGCGCTTTCAGACAGCGAAAAAAGTTATATCACCAATCTGTCTGTGTTGAGCAGAGGCGAAAAGCGGCTTGTACAGCTAAAAAATGCCGGCAATGTGATGAATTTGATTGCCGACATCGGCACGGTGACAAAGGACAGCAACGCCAAAATCAACGCGGCGCGCAGTGCATACAATGCGCTCTCGGCAGAAGAAAAAGCACTCGTCAACAATTATGCCCTGCTGACGAGCGCGGAACGCACACTCGAAAACCTAAATCCGACAGGTGGAACGAAAGTAATCGGGCCGGGACAAGCGGGCATTTTGCTAAACGGAAAAAAATACATTGTGGACAAAGCCTCTGCCGCCGTAATGGAAAAAATCAAAAAAATGACAGCGTCCGAAACATACAGCGATGCAGAAATTGTTGAAATTTATCGCCAATATGAAAAATTGACGCAAAAGCAAAAAGGCGAAATCATCAACTTTGCAGATTTAGAAGCGCAGATGAATCGCATCGGCGTTGCAAATCAAACCGACAAAGCATCTGGCATCACCATAGAGGGTGCAGATTGGCATGTGAAATTGCAGGTGACACCGCAAAAAAATGACGGTGATGCGTATGCAAAGCTTTCCGGCGCCATCGGCAGCAATACACTGGTGCTTTTGTGGGATATCAATTTGTCGGACATTTTGACGGGAGCCGACTATCAGCCGGAAAAACCGTTGACCTTGCGGATGCCGGCACCCGATTTGAACGATTATGACAGCGTGATGATTGCCCATGTACGTGCGGATGATACGATTGAATACATCAACTGTACGGTGGTGGACGGCGAAATTGTGTGGCAGGTCAGCACATTTTCTTATTACGGTGTCATCGGCTGTGCAAAAGCGGCACAGGGCGCACTGCCGGATGAAATGTCTGTACAAAACACCGCCGCGTCGCCGGATGCGGCGCATGAAAATACGGCGGCCTCGTTGCCGTTGCTATGGATTATTGTTGCGGCAGCCGGTTTTGCGTGTATGATTTTGGCCATCGTTTTCAAAAAGAAAAGCCGCAGGTAGCGGTATATAAAAAGGCAAAAGGCGGCAGGTGAAAACCTACTGCCTTTTGCCCGATTGCGGCAGAAGCGCAAGTGAGAAATGAGGTTTCTATGAGCGAAAGAGAAGATGCCTTTTCAGCATATCATCCGGCAATCAATCTGCTGTTTTTTACAGGTGCGATTGTATGCGGCATGTTTTTTGTGCATCCGGCATTTTTGGCGGTATCTTTTGCGTGTTCCCTCAGCTATTATTTGTTGCTGAAAGGGAAAAAAGGCCTTGCGCCGCTCGGTGGGATTTTATTCGTTTTTGCGGCGATTGCGCTGTTCAATCCCATTTTCAATACGATGGGCGAAACCGTGCTTTTTACATTTTGGAACGGCCGCCCTTTTACACGAGAAGCGCTTTGTTACGGCATGGCGACCGGTGGCATGTTTGTGACGGTCATTTTGTGGTTCGCCTGTTATAATATCGTGATGACAAGCGATAAATTGATGCTGCTGTGCGGCAAGGGAATCCCCGCGCTGTCACTCGTGCTGTCGATGATATTGCGTCTGATTCCAAATATGCAGGCGAAAATAAAAACCATTGTCAGCGCACAAATTTGTATCGGAAAATCACCGCAGCGCGGCACACAAAGCGAAAAACTAAAAAACAGTGCAGCGGTTTTGTCTGTGTTGACATCATGGGCACTGGAAGCCTCGGTGATGACGGCAGATTCCATGAAAAGCCGTGGTTATGGCAGCGGAACGCGCAGCAACTTTGCACAATATTCATGGCAAACACGCGATAAAATCCTAGCCGCACTGTTGCTGTGTTGCGCCGGATTTGTCGCAATCAGCGCATGGCGCGGCGCAATGGCCGTTCAGTTTTTACCGGTCATACTATTGCCGCCCGCAAACGGCGACACCACGCTCGGTCTGGTGGGATATGGTCTGTTTTTATCGACGCCCGCAATCATTCATCTTTGGGAGGAAGCCACATGGAGCATTTTACAATCAAAAATCTAGATTTTTCCTATCCGGGCGCAGAGAAGAAAACGCTTGAAAATATCAACTTTACAGTAAAGCGCGGGCAGTATATTACCCTTTGCGGCAAAAGCGGAAGCGGAAAAACAACCTTGATGCGACATTTAAAAAGCGTGCTGACACCGCACGGAACACGCACAGGAAGCATCTTGTTTGATGGCGTGCCGCTTGATACGGTCAATCTGCGCACACAAAGCGCGCAAATCGGGTATGTCATGCAAAATCCGGACAACCAAATTGTCACGGATAAGGTGTGGCATGAACTGGCATTCGGCCTTGAAAGTTTGGGCTGCGATGCGCGCACGATGCGGCTGCGTGTCGCAGAAATGGCAAGCTATTTTGGCATCGAGGCATGGTTTCACAAAAACGTTTCGGAGCTGTCCGGCGGGCAAAAGCAACTTTTGAATTTGGCTTCTATCATGGCGATGCAGCCGACGGCGCTGCTTTTAGACGAGCCGACCAGTCAGCTTGATCCCATTGCGGCCGCAGATTTTCTCAACACGGTGCGCAAAATCAATCTCGAACTCGGCACGACCATTCTCATTTCCGAACATCGTTTGGAGGAGGTGTTTCCGTGTGCAGACCGCGTGATTGTGATGGAAAATGGGCAGATTCTTGCCGATGATACACCGCGCAAAATCGGCGAAATTTTAAAAAATCAAGCACATGATATGTTTGCGTCGCTGCCGGCACCGCTGCAAATTTTTTATGGCGTCGAAAGCCGGCTTGCCTGTCCGCTGACGGTGCGCGAGGGACGCAATTGGCTGTCGGAAAGCTTTGAAAACAAATTGATAAAAACCAGTTGCCTGCCGGAAGACGCAGCAGAATGCGAAATAAAAAATCCGGCGCTCACCGTGAAAGAAATCTGGTTTCGGTATGAAAAAAATCAGCCGGATATCCTAAAAGGCGTCAGCCTTACGGTATCGCGCGGCGAAACTTTTGCCGTTTTGGGCGGCAACGGCACCGGAAAATCCACTTTGCTGAAAGCCATCTGCGGCATCTGCAAACCGTATCGCGGCAAAATAGTATGCGACGGCGCAACGCTCGAAAAACGCAAAAAAAATCAACTTGACGGCGGCATCGCCATGCTGCCGCAAGACCCGCAAAGCCTTTTTGTGAAAAAAACCGTGCGAGATGACCTTGCGGAAATGCTCTGCGACAGTGCCGACACAGCGGCGGAAAAAGAGGCACTTTTGCGCGGCATTGCCGCAGAATGCGAAATCACACATTTGCTGCATGCGCATCCGTATGACCTTTCGGGCGGGGAGCAGCAGCGTGCGGCGCTTGCAAAAGTGCTGCTGAGCAAACCGGACATTCTTTTGCTTGACGAGCCGACAAAAGGGCTTGATAATTTTTTCAAAAAAAAGCTGTCTGAAATTTTAATACGCTTAAAAAATCGCGGTACTACAGTGATTCTTGTTTCGCATGACATCGAATTTTGTGCCCGCTATGCCGATAGAGTGGCGATGTTTTTTGATGGAACCATTCTCACCACCAATACGCCGCGCCGCTTTTTTGCGCAAAACAGTTT
>JAVXRV010000092.1:0-7986 GCA_036643515.1 Ruthenibacterium sp. | reverse complement strand
AGCTTTTGCACTTCCGGCAACGCGGGGTTGTAGTACAAGCCATCTTCGCTCGCGAGTGCCCATTCGGGATGTGTCAGCGCGGGATTGTTTTTTGCCAAATTTTCGGGCATTTTTTCATTGAGCCGGACGCGATATGGGTTTACCCATGCTTCAATGGCGAGTGCGCGCGCATGCGCCTCGTTGACCATAATGGCAAGCGGGTCAAAACCGGGGTCTTTTCCCTGTGTGCCCGTGATGAGATGGCTCCACGGAAATAGTGCGCTTTTATACATAGCATCGCCAAATGGCCGCACCTGTACAATCACACAGTTCAGCCCGGCATCGGCACATTTGTCAAACATATCGCTGACGCTCTGCGTAAACGCGGCTTCGGACGTCGTGTCGAACAATTTCCATTCAAGATAGCTAATCCAGATGGCGCGATATTTCAGCGCGTCCAAATTCGCCACCGGCGGCGCAGAGGAAGACGACGGCACGGCCGTGAAATCGCTACTTTTTTGCGGAACACTGCTGCTTTGTGCACCACAGCCACACAGGAGCGCGGCAATCAGCACACCGCACAGCAAGGATTTGAAACATCGCATCAATGCCACCTCACTTTCGTTTTTTCGCGTTTCGTCTATGCAATTGTTCCCTTGTCATGAAACAAAAGCCACACAAGCATACCTTGCGCCGCAGCAATACCGATGGAAACGCAAGCTGCAATCATGCGTGTCAGCGGCATAAAACTGCCCACCAACTGTGCCAATCCACACAGCAACACCAAAAAAGATGCCGTGTGAATGGTGGTGGTTTGCTCTGTTTGTTTGAAATATGGTATGGCAAAAATCGGCCATGCCAATGCACCGCCGATTTTGCCGATGATGCCCGGTATCATGCCGGCGATGACACAAAGCGTCGCGATTAAATAGCAGGCGCGGCGCAATTTGTCCTCGCGCTGTGTCGCCGCCAAAAACAGCAGCATACCGCCTGTAAGTAGCGATGCAATGTTATAAAGCAGCGCTGCATACGTGCCGAACATCAGGCAAAATCCGCCCAAAATGGTGAGCGCCGCCGCCACAATGCCAAGACCGTAATATGTTTTTTTACTCAAGGTTAATTTCGGATCCACTGTCAGTACCCAGTCTTTCAATTTTGATATTAAGATAGTATGATATCACGAATTTGTGATGTAATTGTGCATAACGTGCACATAAAAACAAATTATAATCATCAGATTTGTGATATAATTGTGCGTCGCATAACGTGCACATGAAAACCAAGTATAATCATCACATTAGTGATGATTATATCACGAATTTGCCTTGCTTTCAAGCGGCAAGCCGGTGGCATAACTGTTGTTGCCAAGACATTTTAAGATATTTTTTTCGTTCGCACTGCCCGCCCAAAAACACGCAGCCGCGCGCAAATAGGCCGTCGCTTGCTGCACGGCTTGCATGGACAGCACATTCGGCCCGCCGTCCATTTGCGCGCCGGTGTAGGGGTTCGCCCATTCGTTTGCAAAGCCGCCGCGCGGAATCGGCGCCGGTGTCATGTGGTTGCGCAGATATCCCTGCCTATGAAAAAGTATGTTCTCCGCAAGCATTGCCACAAAGCGCTTGCCGCCGGCCGGTGAGCAGAAAAAACGATGCGCCGCGCGAAACGAATGAAACGAGTTGCACAAATCGGTGACCGAAAGCGTTTCGTCATACACCGCCGCAATCGCCCGACGCAGCAGCGCAGCAATTTCGGCCAGCTCCGGCGCAGACAATTTCGGCGACGCTTCGTCGACACGCACACTGCCATGTCCGGTATCCATCGCACAAAAATACGTATCAAGTGCCGCCTCGCAGTAGCCGTGTCCCTCGGGTTTGTCAAACGCGCCGCCTTTGCCGCTTTGCGCAGCAACATACGGGTGAAAAACCGTGTCGGCGGCATAATGCGTTAAAAATCCGCGCGTATAATCTCGCTGAACCGTTGTTTTTGCTTGTGACAACAGCTCCACCAAAAAAGCGCCGCATTGTTCGTTGTGCATGCGCGTGCCAATCGGCGCAAGCGGCTGCTCTTTATTTTTATGCAGCACACTGTCGGCAAATAACGGGTCGGGCCCGTTTGCGCCCATCAAAAAAGCGGAGCTTGCCACCGCGTTTGCATCTTCAGACGCAAGTGCCGCGCGTGCAATGCGCAAATGTGTGTATGCTTCCGGCATGAAAAAACCTCTCTTTTCGCTTGATACAAATTGTACTATATATGTGAAATCACATTGCGATAATTAGTGTACCATTCTACCCAAAAAAGCGCAAGGGTCATCAGCCCTTGCGTTTTCCAAATTGTGCCTGTTTATGCGGCATCGTTTGCTTCCTGTGCCGCCGTCACGGCCGCCTCGGCCGCGCGTTCTTTGTTGAGGCGCTCGAGTTCTTGTGCCGTGCAGTAAACGCCGTCTTGTGCGTCATATCGTTCTTCTTGCACGCGGTCGGCCTGCGTCATCACGTCTTTTTCGAGCTGATAGCGCCCTTCTAAATTGAGCGAATAGGAAATTTCTTCCTTATCGTGCGGTGTGTGAATGCTCACATCGTCCGGCTCTGCACCGCCTGCACGCACGGCTTTTACAATCGGCGCACATGCTTTCAAAAAGGCATCTTTGTCAGCATATGCACCCGATAATACTACGTCAATCCGCAAAAAATCTTCGCTGATAACGTCCGCAAGCGTTTTCATGTCCTCCGGATTGCGCACGCCGTTCAAATACACTTCGGTATTGACGCGGCTCACGTCTGCATTTCCCGCAAGATTCGCATAAATATTGTCATACCATTCTTGCCCGATTCTGCTCTCTGCACCTTCTCGTTCCGGCCCGAAATATTGCATTGCCATCGGCACACAGGCGGCGGCAAGTGCGCCGCAAATCAGCAAAAAGCACATGAACATGGACAAAATATCATATTTCAGTTTTTCGCCGCGCATACTGCCAATGAGCACTTCCACGCCAAGCGCCACCAAAACGAGTGGCGACAATTTCAGCAGCAAGGTAATATCAAACGTTGGCATGATGAAAACGGCGACAATCGCAAGCCCTGTCAAAATCAAACACACGCCCATGGTGACGGTGCCGACACGGCGCACGCGCGGCGGTTTTGCGGGCGCTTGCGGTGTTAAAACAGGCGCTTGCGGCGGCGTGATGTCAATCGGCGCCGGCACCGTTTCCGGCGTGTTTTGTTCGTTATTCATGGGTGTTATCTCCTTTGAATGCAATGTATTCTTCCGTCTGTTCGTTTGTTTTTTGCCGTTTTTCACCGCGCAGCAGCATGACGCCGAGCCAGATAATCAATCCTGCCACCACCAAGGTGGGAACGTTTTCTAAAAACGCAAGGCCGAGGGTGAAATCAATGTGATAGAAAAAGTTCCACAGAGAGCCGCGTACAAGATTGCTGTACAGGGAATAAACACCGATTGCAATCAATCCCCATCCAATCAAATTATGACGTTTTGCCAACAGTTTTTTCACATCGTCGCCCATGAAAAAGGCGGGGTCAATCCAATAAGCATCGGGATTTTGGGCGGCCTGCTCGTCGGTTTGTGCGCGCAGATTGAACGTGTCAAAAAACGCATATGCCCAAAGCACGGGCAGTGCAATCGCCAAAACACCGAGATTGAGCGCAATTGCCACGCCGGAAATGGCGCAAAACAGTGCCATAATCGACACGCCGCGTTTCATATAACCGAGATACATCTCACCCGCGCCGGGAATAAATGCAAAGCAAAACGTGAAAATGCCATTCTTTTTCATATCAATTTCTCCTATATCTGTCAATTTGTTTTTATTTTGTTGCGTCTGCCGCGGGCTTTTCGCCAAGCCGTGAAATACTTGACACCGCCTCATTCAGCGCATCATTGATGTTTCTGCAAATGCTGTCGCTTTTTTGCGCGAGAGAAAAACTTGCGCCAACCGGCTGTGACCATGCTTTTTGCTTGTTCGGGAAAAAGTCACGCGGGGTTGTCAATGTGGTAAACACGCCTGTGCCCCATAAAATCAGCGCAAACGATGCTGCGGCGGCCACTGTGGTGTATTTGTTGAAGAACACTTGCATGGCTTTGCGGCGGATTCTGCTCCATACCGGCGGCGCAATCGAGTTTTGCGGGGTAAGCAAGGTGTCGTCCGTGAGCAGTGCGGTATAGCGCAGCAAACAGTCGTCGCAAAAGCTCAAATGCTCGGCGGCTTCAAGCCGATTCATCTCGTCAAGCGTTTCCGCCTGCACCGCAAGCAGTGCGCAATCAGTCAAATGGCCGTTTGTATCAAATAGTTCCATCTCGTGTTCTCCCTTCAATTTGTTGTTGCAGCATTGTTTTTGCGCGATAAAGCTGTGTGTGTACCGTTTTGGGCGGCCGCTCGAGCAATGCCGCAATTTCTTCCACCGAACGCTGCTGTAAAAAAAAGAGCGTCGAAACTTTCAAGTAAGGTTCTTTGAGTGATAAAATCATCGTGCGAATGGCGTTTGTTTCGTCTTTGTCAATCGTGATGTCCTCCGGCTGCGGTGGAGCGCCGAGCGCGTACGAAACGGTGGGCATTTCGTCGTCCTCTGTGGCGGTGACGTGGCGGCGGTAGGCACATTTGAGGTAGTCTTTCGCTTTGTTGGTCGCGATACGCGCAAGCCACGGTTTGTAGCTGTCGGGCGGGCAATCGTCGCGGTGAGTATACGCCGCAAGAAAAGTTTCCTGCGCCAAATCCTCCGCCAGTGCGTGGTCTTTTACAAATTGATAGCAGATTGTATACACAAGCCGCTCATACTGCTGTACCATCGCGCTGAACTTTTCTGTTGTAAGATTCGGCATTCTCTATCACCCACCACCTTTGCTGCCTCTGTGTATGAAACGGCGCTGCACTGCTCGTTTCTTCAAACTTTTCAAAAAAAGCAAAAAAATCCTGCGGAAAAATTTTCCGCAGGAGAAATTCGCTCTAAAAAATTGCGCTGATTGCACCAAAAA
This sequence comes from Ruthenibacterium sp., assembly GCA_036643515.1. Lineage (GTDB taxonomy): Bacteria > Bacillota > Clostridia > Oscillospirales > Ruminococcaceae > Ruthenibacterium. The sequence goes on along the minus strand of JAVXRV010000092.1, from coordinate 3,024 downwards.
CGCCCGCCGAGCCAAGCCCCATAATGACGCCCGCGGTCATCACACCGGCCAATACCGCAACCACGCTCGGCCAAAACTTGAGGTCAAGCAGCGTCGCCGCAAGACATCCCGTCCATGCACCCGTGCCGGGCAGCGGAATCGCCACAAAAATAAACAGTGCGAAATAAATGCCTCTGCCGGCCGTCGCCAGCATTTTGTCGCCGGCTTTCATGCCTTTTTCGTGGATTTTTTGGAAAAATCGGCCGAGCGCACCGTTCCAAGTGCAGCACCAAAGCAACACTTTTTTGGCGAACAATAAAATAAACGGCACCGGCAGCATATTGCCCAAAACCGACACGATGTACACCGGAATCAGTGGCAATCCGGCGGCAACACCCACCGGCACAGCGCCGCGCAGCTCCACAATCGGCACCATTGCGATAATGAAAATCCAGAGATAATTTTTAATGATTGCGCCCATAAGCACGCTCCTAATCTTTATGATGTGTTCTATCCTACCGTATTTTTAGTAAAAATGCAAGTAGCCAATTCGGTTATAATATGTTATACTATATACAATTTAAATATGAAAGGCGGTTTTACCATGATTCTTTGGATTTTACTCGCACTCATTGTCTTGCTTGCGCTGTGGGCGCTTGCTACGTATAACAAACTGATTAAGCTACGCAACGAATGTCACGAGGGCTTTGCCACGATGGATGTTTACCTCAAAAAGCGGTTTGACTTGATTCCTAATCTTGTTGAAACGGTCAAAGGCTATGCCAAACACGAGGCCGAAACGCTTGAGGCCGTTGTCGCGGCGCGCAGCAAAGCCACTGCGCCGCAAAGCATGGAAGACCGTTTGAAAGACGAAAACCAAATTTCCGGCGCACTGCGTCAGATTTTTGCGCTCAGCGAAAATTATCCCGAACTCAAAGCGAACCAAAATTTTCTGGATTTGCAGCGTCAGCTTGGCACAACGGAAGAAGATATCGCGAACGCACGCAAATATTACAACGCCGTGGTGAAAAACTACAACAACAGTTGCCAGATGATTCCTGACAGTCTCATTGCCCGCATGGGCGGTTTTGCGCCCGCGGCTATGTTTGAAGTGACGAGCGCCACCGAGCGTGACAATGTGAAAGTTCAATTTTAGCTTACCGTGAAAGGGAACTCTGTTTATGAAAAAACTGCTCTGCCTGCTGCTGGTGTTTTGCGGGGTGTTGGCATTTGTGCCCTCTGCCTCTGCCGCCGGTTTTTCAGGCTATACCCTCACGAATTACGAAGTTGACGCAGTGCTGCACGAAAACAACACCATCACGCAAACAGAGCGCATCACCGCCGATTTTCATGTGCCAAAGCATGGCATGTTCCGTATATTTCCGCAGATGGTTTATGTGGAAAAAGAGACCAAAAACGGCTTAAAAACCATGCCCTACAAAGTGAAATTGCGCGATGTTTCGGTGCAGGGCAGCGATGCCAAAGTGTATCTCGAGGACGAAAAGTACACCATTCGCATCGGCAACGAAGATGCACTGCTGACCGGTGTGCATAACTATGTCATTTCCTATACCTACGACATCGGCGATGACCGCATTAACACTTATGACGAATTGTTTTACGCCGTCAATGGGTCAGACTGGAATGCCGAAATTGACAATTTTTCATTCGAGATGACGTTTGAAAAACCGCTCAGCGCCAAAAGTGTTCAAGATTTTAAACTGCACTCCGGCACGTATGGCACCACCGGCAATATGGCCGATATCGCCTATGAAGTGACCGAAAACGGCGTGCGCGGCCATTCCACACATACCCTTGCACCCTATACCGCCGTTTCGCTTTATACGCGTATGGACGAGGGATATTTCACAAACGAGCGCAGTGTGTCCACCATGCCGGCACTGATTATTTTGGGTGTACTGGCCGTCGTGGTGCTGCTCGTGTTGCTCAAAGCTTTGCTCGCACATCGGCAAAGGCCGGTGCAAACGGTTGAGTTTTATCCGCCAAATGATATTCCAAGCGCGGAAGTGGGCTATTTTATCGACGGCACTGCCGATGATAAAGACCTGTTATCGCTGATTATTTGGTTTGCGGGCAAAGGATATCTCGAAATTCACGGCACAGAAAAAGCGATGTCGCTCACGCGGTTAAAGCCGCTTCCCGCAGATGCACCCGATTATCTGAAAACGATGTTTGATGCACTGTTTTCAAACGGTGACACGTGTGCTTTGCAAAAACTGAACGTGCAATTTTACGAAAAATTCACACGCGCCAAAGCCGAACTTACCGCACAATTTACCGGCAAGCGTGCGCTGTATCAAACAAGCGGCAATGTGCAGGCGATTCTGTTGCCGCTGCTGTGCATCATACTGTGGTGTGTCGGCACGGTGCTGTCCGGTGGTTTTATTGATTCCGGCTCGGTGATTTTCACGATTCTTTCCGGTGTACTGCTATTTTTAATCACCATCCTCGCGCTGTGTGCCGATGTGCGGCGCACATTTTCCTCAAAGGCCGGCAAGGTGGGATGGACGATTTTGCTTGCATTATTATCCGTTATGTCGCTGTTTTTCGCCGGTCTTGCCTCACAATCTGTTTTGATTGCCGCGTGGATTCCGCTCGCGACTTTTGTGCCCACACTCGCGTGCTGTCTGCTTGCGCCGCGTTTTGTGCAGGATACGCCTTACCGCGTTACAACCGCCGGCAAACTGCTCGGTCTGCGCAATTTTATCGAACAAGCGGAACTGCCGCGTCTGAAAATGCTCGTCAACGAAAATCCGAGTTATTTTTACGATGTGCTGCCGTATGCGTATGTGTTCGGCCTATCGAACAAATGGGCAAAGCAGTTTGAATCGCTTGCGCTGCCACCGCCCAGTTGGTATTATGGCAGCAATTTGGATGTTTTTGACATTTTATGGTTCAACCACATGATGAACCGCAGTTTTGACTCCTCGCTCAATCAATTGCACACATCCACCGCCACAAGCGGCGGCCACGGCGGCGCCAGTTTCGGAGACGGCGGCGGATTTTCCGGCGGCGGCTTCGGTG
>JAVXRV010000091.1:0-8007 GCA_036643515.1 Ruthenibacterium sp. | reverse complement strand
TCGCCTTCCCTGTCATGATAGCATGCTGTGTGCGGCTTCTACAACCGCGCTGATCGTATCCTCCGAAAGGGCTTCCGGCACTGCACTTTTTTGCACATGCAGCAAAAATTCAATGTTCCCCTCCGGCCCCTTGATGGGAGAAAAGTCAAGACCGATTGTTGAAAATCCGTTTTGTACCGCATAACTCATTGCCGCCGCAATTACTTCTTTATGGGTTTGCGGCTCTCGCACAACGCCCTTTTTCCCGACCTTCTCCCTCCCCGCTTCAAACTGCGGTTTCACAAGGCAGACACCGTCTGCGTCATCACACGTCACCGCCGCCGCAATCGGGAAAATATGCTTGAGCGAAATAAAAGAGACATCCACACTGAAAAACGCAATATCGTCGGCAAGCAGGTCACGCGTAACATGACGGATATTGGTGCGCTCCATATTGACTACACGCTCATCGCAGCGCAATTTCCATGCAAGCTGTCCATATCCGACATCGACGGCGTACACTTTCACAGCACCGTTTTGCAGCATACAGTCGGTGAAACCTCCGGTAGACGCACCGATGTCCATACACACTTTTTCGTTTGGCGTCAGTGGGAACACCTGCATGGCTTTTTCAAGTTTCAACCCGCCACGGCTGACATATTGAATGTCATGTCCGCGAATTTCCACAACAGCATCTTCGGCAATCTGGTTGCCAGCTTTGTCACTTTTTTCATCGTTTACATAGACAATTCCCGCCATAATCAGCGCTTTTGCACGCTCACGGCTCGGCACCATATTGTGCTGAAATAAATATTGGTCAAGACGTACTTTCACGAAAAGCCTCTTTCAATTTATGAGATAGCGCAGCGGCGTCAAGTTTAAAAATATGACGCAATTGCGAAACGTTTGCGTGGGTCATGCCCGCTCCGGCAATGCCGATGGGGCGATATTTTCCGGCATAATTCATGGCAGACAGCGTCGATGCCATATGCTCGTTGATGCCGCCGCTCTGTATGCCTTCTTCCGCAAACACAATGGCTTTATAGGGCAGCAATTGCTCGCATAGTCCGTCGGGCAGCGGATGAATTTTACAAAGCTTGTAGCAGTCCACCGCAAGGCCGTCTTTGGCTGCAAGTGCAACGGCATCAAGTGCTTCCGCTGTTTCACTGCCAAAGGTAACAAGTGCAATATCGGCCTTTTGTGCCGCTGAATAAACGTCATATTCCTTGCCGGAACAACCGAGTGCCGCCAGTTCTTCCTGCTCGCAGCCACGCGGATAACGAATGGCACGCATGCCGTCCTGCTGCATCAAAAGCGCCAGCCAATGCGTCAATTCGGCATAGTTTGCCGGTGAAATAATCGTCATCCCTGTGATTTGGCTCAAAAATGCTGCATCATAAATGCCTTGATGTGTTTCGCCGTCACCCGGCACGAAGCCGGCTCTGTCGACCGCAAGCAATACATTGAGATTGCGAAGGCTGACGTCATGAATAATTTGGTCGTAAGATCGCTGTAAAAATGTGGAATAAATAGATACCACAGGCCGCATGCCATTGGTGGCAAGACCGGCCGCAAATGTAACCGCGTGTTGTTCGGCCATGCCGACATCAAAAAAGCGCTCTTTATGGCGTTTATAAAAAAATTGCAGACCTGTTCCGTATTTCATGGCGGCCGTAATGGCGCAGATACGGGTATCGTCATCTGCAAGTTCCGCCAAAGTTTCACCAAACAGCGTGGAAAAAGAGCTGTCCGGCGCGACGTCCGGATCCGTAATATGATTGACATCAAAGGCGCTGACACCGTGAAACTCGCCCGGATTCTGCTCGGCCGGTTCAAATCCTCTGCCTTTTACAGTCACAATATGGGCAAACAACGGCGCCACTTGTTCCTGCTGATAGGCAGAAAAAAGCGTGCACAGTTTGCTGATATTATGGCCATCCATCGGGCCGACGTATTGAAAACCCATTTCTTCAAACATGGTTGAATGGTAAATAATGCGTCTAAACGCAGATTTTATTGTTTGCATGGCCAACTTAATGCCATTGCCAATCACCGGAATGGCATTAAGTATGGATTCCACGTTGCGTTTTACTTTAAAATAGCGCGGATTGGTGCGCAATTTCGTCAAATACTGCGCCACAGAACCCACGTTTTTGGAAATGGACATTTTATTGTCGTTGAGCACCACAATCAAATTATTGAGCGTACGGATATTGTTCATGCCTTCATAAATCATGCCACCCGTAAATGCGCCATCCCCAACAATGGCAATCACTTTTCCCAGCTCGCCTTTCAACTTTTTGGCGGTGGCAAGACCGATTGCCGTGGAAATAGAGGTGTTACCATGGCCGGAAATGACTGTGTCATGCTTGCTTTCTTTTGGGGACGGAAAACCGGAAATGCCGTCGAGCATGCGCAATGTGTCAAATTTATCTTTGCGGCCGGTCACGATTTTATGGGTATAGCATTGATGCCCAACGTCAAAAACAAGCTCATCGCGCGGGGTGGTAAATACTTTGTGCAGTGCGAGCGTCAACTCGATGGTGCCGAGATTGGAGGACAAATGTCCGCCTGTCTGTGAAACGCTTTCAATCAAAAACGCGCGAATTTCTGCGCTCAATTGGTCAAGTTCCTGCATATTCAGTTTTTTAACATCTTCCGGTGAATGAATATCTTCTAAAAGCGGCATTTGCCTCTCCTTTGTTGCCTTGTGGCATTGCATTTTAACAGAATTTGCATCACATGACGGGAATCATGACTGCAATTAAAATGCCGAGCAGTGCACCGGAAAGCACTTCAAATGGCGTGTGGCCCACTTTTTCTTTCAGCTTCTTGCCGGGCAGGCCGCCCTCGTCATCTTCGTTCATCCAGTCCTGCATCATAATATTGAGAATTTTGGCCTGTTCCCCTGTTTCATGGCGCACGCCCATGGCGTCGTACATCACAATGGCCGCCAAAATGAACGCAAACGCAAAGCCCGGCGATGAAATGCCCTGACTTTTTGCGGTTGCCATAAACATGGAACACACAAGCGCCGAGTGGGAACTTGGCATACCGCCTGCGCCGTACATACGCTCAATTTCAAATTTACCATGCATGATATAATTGAGCAGTGTTTTACAAACCTGTGCGGCAAGCCACGACAGGAGTGACACGCTCAAAATATAATTACCAAAACAAATTTTTTGTAAAAGAGCCATAAGAAACCTCTACCTAATTTTTTCGCTCACACAAAGATGCCGCAAGCTCAACCAAAAATTGTGCTTTCTCGCCGAACACATCCGTCAACGCGGCACCGGCATCTGCTGTCAGTTTTTCTGCAAGCTGCATGCTTTTCACAACGCCCATCAGGGTGACAAAAGTCGTTTTGCTGCTTTTTTCATCGCTGCCTACAGGTTTTCCGAGTGTTTGCTGTGTGGCGGTAACATCCAAAACATCGTCTACAATTTGAAACACAAGGCCGATGGAAAACGCATACTGCTCAATGGTCTTGCGCTGCACTTCCGTTGCGTTTGCGGCAATGGCGCCAAGCTGCGCTGCGGCATGAATGAGCATACCTGTTTTGTTGCGGTGAATTTCACGCAGTTGCGTTTCATCTGCGCACACAGTTTCATAATATAAATCAAGTTCCTGTCCGAGAATCATGCCGTTGGTGCCAGCTGCACGGCTGAGCATTGCGACAGCCTGTACATTTTGATGTGCACTGCCCTTTGCGGTGGCAAGTGTTTCAAACGAGGCTGTGAGCAGCGCGTCGCCCGCCAAAAGCGCCGTGGATTCGCCAAATGCTTTGTGGCAGGACGGTTTGCCACGGCGATAATCGTCGTTATCCATGCAGGGCAAATCGTCGTGAATCAGCGAATAGCAATGCAACATTTCAATTCCGGCGGCATAACGTGCCGCAAGTGCTGCATCGCCGCAAAGCATGTCGCACACTGCAAGGCAAAGCACCGCACGCACGCGTTTTCCGCCCGCAAGCAGGCTGTAAATCGCGGCTTCGCTCACTTTGGCACGCGGACAAAAGCAATCGGAAACGGCAGCTTCAATCGCACTTTCTGCCTGTGAAAGATAGGTTTGATACTGTAACGAATCGTCCATTTTATACCTCACTTGCGGGCACAATGCTCGCGCTGATTTCATCTACTTTCATTTGTGCCTGTGCCAAAACAGTGTTGCAATAGGCAAGCAGCTCAGCCGCTTTTGCATACAGCGTCAATGCTTCGTCAAGCGGCGTATTTTCGTCGGAGAGCTGTGCCAAAATGGCGTCAAGCTCCGCGCCCGCCTGTTCAAATGGAATGCCTTTTTTCATTTTGCATCCTCGCTTTCAATGGTGTTTACCGTGCAACCGAGCGTGCCGTCCGCAAGACGTACCGTGATGGCATCCTGCGGTTTTGCTGTCTGTACGGATTTTAACGCGGTGCCGTTTACGCTTGCAATGGCATAGCCGCGCGCCAAAATCGCCTGCGGATTGAGCGACATGCTCAGCGCGGCAGCGTGGGACATTTTTGTATGCGCACGCTGTAAAATATTTTGCACCTGTGCGGAGATTGCACTGTATTGGTGCATTATATCCGCCTGTTTTTTTGCAACAACACTGTGCATGGCAAGCAGCGATGGTGCACTTTTTTGATGATTAACAATATTATAGCATAAATCAACGCGTCTTTGTATTTGTTTGTGAATATTTGTATAAATTTTGATGTTTTTTTCAAATTCCGCATAAATATCGGGCATCACAAGCTCTGCTGCTGCCGAAGGAGTCGGCGCACGTAAATCCGCCACAAAATCCAAAATAGAAAAATCGATTTCATGGCCAATGGCAGACACAAGCGGTGTTTTGCATGCAAACGCCGCGCGCGCAATCAGCTCGCTGTTGAACACCCATAAATCCTCTCGTGAGCCGCCACCGCGCGCCACAATAATCACATCCACTTTGCCGGATTTGTCAAGAGTTGCAATCGCATTTGCAATGCCGTCAGCCGATTCATTGCCCTGCACGGTGACGGGCGCAAGCAAAAAATGCGCCATGGGATAGCGCCGTTTGGTAACATTGAAAATATCTTGAATGGCAGCACCTGTTTTAGAGGTGACAAGGCCAATTATGTGCGGCATACGCGGCAGAGGTTTTTTGATTTCCTGCGCAAAAAGCCCTTCTGTCTCAAGCTTTTGTTTGAGCTGTTCAAAAGCAAGCTGCATGGCGCCAATGCCATCGGGGAATAAATCATCCACATAAATTTGAAAAGCACCGTCACGCTCAAACAGCGAAATGCGGCAGCGTGCAATCACGCGCATGCCATTTTGCGGCAAAAAGCCGAGCGCTTGCGCATTGCTGCGAAACATCACAGCCTTGACGCTGCACTGCGCGTCTTTGAGCGTGAAATAAAAATGACCTGTTTTAAAATGGTTGACAAAATTGGATATTTCGCCGCGAATTGCAATATCCGTGAGCACAGCATCGTGTTCGAGCAGTGCTTTGACGTATTGATTGAGCGCAGTGACCGTAATTACGTTTGCCATGGATTCACCTCGTTTGCCGCTAAAATGGCAACGCCGATGGCATTGTCGCTCGCAAATTTTCCGGGTACAAAATAAATATCCGGCGCGGCATTTTGCACGAGCGTGCGAATCACATCGCTGCTCATCACGCCGCCCGCGCACACGACGGCTGCGTTTGGATATTGCTTTTTTGCGACGTCAATCATCGCAAGCACGGTATAGCCGACGGCCGAAAGACAATATTTTGCAATATAATCCGGTGCAGCACCCTTTTGCAGCAATAGATTGCACTGGTTTTCAAGACCCGACAAGCTGCAATCAGCGCCTTTTACGCTCACTTTCGGATGCATGCTTTCGGTGCACTGCGCAGCCAATGCTGACAGTGCAGCGCCGGCGGGAAACGCAAACCCAAGTTTTACGCCGATGCGGTCTACCGATTGTCCGGCATATAAATCCGTTGTGTGGCCGACGGTTTCAAGCACGTTTCCGTTTTGACACAGCAATAATTCGGTTGTACCCCCGCTGATGTGAAATACAAGCGTCTGCGCAGAAAACAAGCTTGCGTTGTGTGTGGCAAACAGTGCGGCAGCGATATGTCCCTGTTGGTGGGTACATTCGATGACCGGAATATTTTTGGCAAGCCCCATAGCACGCGCTACGGAACAGCCTGTCAAAAAGCACGGCATATACGAGCCTTGCACGGGGCGCGGCTTTGCGGAAACGCCAATGCCGTCTATCTCAGAGAGTGGACATACAGCGTTTATTTCCGCAAGCAGCTCCGGCAAAGCCACCGTATGGTGAAACACAGCATCGCTCTGTCGCAAGCCGAGTTCGCCCGGTTTCACGGGCAAAAAGCGTTTGCAATCACAAACAACCCCTTTGGTCTGTGTGTCAAACACCGCCAAAGAGGTTGCGTAATTACTGGTATCGATTCCGAGCGTAATCATGGCTACTCTGCAGACGGCTGTTGTGCTTGATGGTCGCGCGCAATGTTGCCCAACACGCCGTTGATAAATTGATAATCTTCGTCACCGGCATATTTTTTTGAAATTTCAACAGCTTCGTTGATGACGATGCTGTCCATGTCTTCTTCAGAATAAAGCATTTCCGTGACGGCGATGCGCAAAATGGCGGCATCCACACGCGGCAGACGCGCAAGCGTCCAATCTTTCAGTTTTGCGGCGATGCATTCGTCTACTTCGCTGCTGTGCGCATAAAAGTTCACAAGCAGCGCTTCGCCGTATGCGTCGATGGCAACTTCGCCATTTTCGCGCGAAGAAGCAATAATTTCTTCAATTGTGTTCGCTTGAAACGATGCTTCAAACAAGGCCAAGATGGCATTTTCGCGTGCGGTTCTTCTTTTCATTCTATTTGTTATCCTCACAAAAATAAACCCTCCTGCAAGCGGCGGGAGGGTATTGTTTTATTCTGTCTGCGCGGTGACAGCCTTATCCTGTGCAACACCCGTGACATTCACATTCACCTTTGCAACGGTGATGCAGGTCATGTTTTGCACGGCGCTTTTCACATTTTCTTGCACTTTTTCACACAGCGGCGGAATTTTAAAGCCATATTTCACAAAAATGCTGATTGTAATTTCGGCGATATCTTCCGACATTTCCACCGTGATAGGTTTTAACGCCGTCACTTTATTGAACAGGCCTTTCATGCCCAAGTTCCCGGTAGAAACACAAGCGACACCATCAATTTCCATTGTTGCCATCTGCGCAATTTTCGCAATGACATCCGAAGAAATTTGCAAACTGCCGCCCACTGCGCTTGAATTTGACACGTCCATAGGGGTACCTCCCTGCTCAAAACGGAGCACAAAATTTATTTGTATTTATTATATCATTTTATTTCATGTTTAACAACCTATTTCACTTCAACAATTGTGATATTTTTTGCTTGTGTTTCCATTTTGCCGAGTACGATATCCCGAATTTGTGCCACAGAGGCGCCATCAAGCGCCGTGCCGCCCGTTTGTACGGCCACATTGATTTTGTCGCCATTGACAAAAGTGACACAGTCGGCAAAGCCTTTCGCTTTAATCATATTTTCAATATCGCTCTCTGTCGTAATGCCGCTGATGGTCGCTGCAATATTATCCGACAATCCCTTTTTTTCGCTTTCGCCGAGATTGTCACTTTTGAGCGTTTTTTGCAATTTATCCAGTGCTTCATCTCTTGTTTTGCCGCGCGCAAGCCGCGCTTCTTCAAAATATTTCTGGTTCACAACCGCCTCGGTGCTCACGAGCTGTGCGTCGCCGTAGTTTTTATCGGGCAGCGCCTCTGTCACCTTTTCCTCCGTTTGCGCGTTGACTGCCGAGGTTCCGTCAAGCAGTTCAAAGCCGGTATCTGTTTTGGCATATTCCCTGTTTAGATACACCGCCACACCGAGCGCCACCACGAGAGTGAGCAGCGTGAGCTGCCGTTTGCTTTTTGCACTTTTCATCATTGGTTCCTCCTACAATATAGTTACGGGAAAAGGCACGGCAGCCAGCCGTGTCTTTTTCCATCTCAAAGCCTAAGCTGT
>JAVXRV010000090.1:0-8015 GCA_036643515.1 Ruthenibacterium sp. | reverse complement strand
GTACACTTGTTTCCGCAGCAAACGCTTACGTCGGCGATGATAAAACACTAGCAGGCTACCCAGCAACCCCCTAACCCCTAAAACTGTTTGCAAAACAGTTTTAATGGTGCATGTGCGATAGCACGCACATAGGATAGGTTTTTAATAAAACAAGTCCACGGGCTTGTTTTATTAAAATATCCCACTGAAAAATGTCATTTTCACGAAGCCGGCACCTTGTGCGCCGGCTTCGACAGGTGGGCGGCAGTGCAAAAATGCCTTGCCGCCTTGCTGTCGAAGCCGCAGTACAATCCATGGAGGAGTCAAACTTTGAGCGCAAAATTATCAAAACAAGAGCAGGACGCACTCAGCGAAAAACTATTGCAATACCGCAAAGAAACACCCACACTGCGCGATGCCGCAAACGCAGACGGCGCGGCCGCACGCGATGCCGCCATCAAAGCACAGCTTGCGCACACGCGCAAAAGCAAAATGCTGCGCATGGTGGCGCTTGCCGTGCTGTTTGCGCTTTTGCTTGGGTTTGGCAGTTGCTTTGCATGGCGCCAAATGCACCGCGACGCACATGCCGAGGATATGGAGGCTTTTGCGGGCACACTGCCCGGCAAAACACAGGCCGAAATTGAGGCAGATTTAAACCGCATCATCAAAGACAGCGAATTTAACGTCACCATGAGCAGTGTGGTTGCCATCGAGGGCGACAAAGGCAAAGTGAACATCGAAAATATTGCCGCAAACCATTTTCTCATGCAGGTGGATATTGTGTACACGAACCCCGAAACCGCGGAGCAAACCGTAATTTATCAATCGGGCGTGATTAAACCGGGTTACAGCATTGCCGAAGCCACCATGAAAAACACATTGCCCCACGGCGGCGACGGCGACATGACCGTCTATGACGCGGTGGCCACATTTCATGCGCTCGACCCCGATTCAAAGCGCGAAGTGGGCGCAACGCAGCTCAATCTCGTGCTTGCATATCAAAACAAGGCGGAGGGCAAATAGATGATAACACCCGCGCAAAACCTGTCAGATAAAGAAGAATATCAAGAAAAACTCAAACAAATACGCGAAAAATCGCGCAGACGCACTCTTTTTATCGTTATAACGGCCGTGGTGGCCGTGGTCATTCTTTTGCTTTGTATGCGCGGATGCCAAAAAAATGGCGACGGCAAACTGCAACGCGACGCGGCCGCGCAAGCCGGCATAATGCCCGGTATGTCGGATGCCGAAATCACCGATAGGCTCAACCGCATTGTGAAAGATTCAGAAGTGAACGTCACCATGAACGCGCAACCTGTTTTGAAAGACGGCATTTTGAACGTCGCCATTGAAAATATACCGGCCAATAAATTTGCGTTTCGTGTAAAAGTGGTGATGGACAAAACGCAAAAAACCTTGTTTGAAACAGATATCATCGACCCCAACCACTATATTGAAAACGTAAAAGTGGACGAAAAACTGGCGGCGGGCGCGTATGACGCAACCGCAACATTTACCTGCTATGACCCCGAAACGCTGCAAGTGGCCGGCGCAACAGGGCTGAAAATTGTGGTTTTGGTTGCAGACGAACAAGCGAAACCATAAAACAGAAAGGGACATTATGAAACGTGTATGTGCGCTTTTTTTAACGCTTTGCGTCGCTGCCTGCCTTGCGCAGACGGCATTTGCGGCTGTGCCGCCGGACGGCGATGAAACAAGCAATCACACCATCGTGCGCCTTTGGGTGACGGACGGCAAAAATCTGCCGGACCTAAACGAAAATAATCCCACTCTTTTTGTGCGTGTTGTCGACGAAAACGGCGCGTTAATCCCGAATGCGGCCGTGACATTGCATTTGATGCAGCCGATGCTGACCGATGAAATTGTGATGAAAAGCGAGCAAAACGGCAGCACGCATCCGACACAGGGCGCACCGGCCGCGGCGGTGGCATACAAGGTGTTCGGGCCGGAAAATGAGGGCATTCTCTACATTGCGCGCGCAAGTGCCGATGGGTATTGCACGGGCGCAACACAGCCGTTTTCCATTGGCTTTGAAGTGAGCGGAACAGTGGAAATTTGCTTGAAAAAATACGATGCCGCGAAAGATATCACCATCACTTATGTGGTGCGCGCCAAAGACAAAGCCGACATTGCGTTCACGCATGCCAACATCCAAAAGGGCGGCGCAATCGGCAGCGAAAATGTGCCGCGCGTGACGTACCCGACACAGCGGCCGGACGCATGGAAACTTGACGGCTATTATGTGAACGGCCAAAAATATACGGCCGAACAACTGGCCGCGTTGCATTTATCGGCAGACACGGTGGTGGAAATACGCATGATTCTCGATAATAACGGCGATGGCACAGACGACCGCGAGGGAAACAAGCCGGATTCCGGCGGAACAAATGGAGATTCTGTGCCGAAAACCGGCGTGGCAGACGGATATCAAGGATATGTGATTGGTTTTTCTGTCAGCTTGATTTTGCTTTTGCTTGTGCTTGCGGCGGTGCTGTATCGCGCCTATCAAGACAAAAAAGAACAGCAGACAAAACCGTAAGCCAATTGCCATGCGCGGCGGCGCGGTTGGTTTTGTAAAAGGAGTGCCTATGGGCGGGCGGCGCACACAAAAACAAAAAAAAATCGGCAAAAAATGCCTCTGGGGCTTGCTATTTTTGCTCATCTGTATTACGCTGTATTATGGAATCCATCTTTTGATATTATTGCAGCAGGACAGGCAAAGCAAAACGACGTATGAACAGTTGCAAGCAGAGGTGCTTTCGCCGGAAATGCAGGCGGTGCAAACGCAGAATGAAAATGCGTATGCTCCGCCTATTCAGTTTGCACAGCTTGCAAAAATCAACAGCGATGCCATTGCGTGGCTGTATTGTGCGGGCACGCCAATTAGTTATCCCATCGTGCAAGGCACGGATAACACGTACTATTTAAAGCATACCATCGATAAAAAATATGCGGAGGCCGGCTGCATTTTCTTGGACTTTCGCAACGAGCCAAATTTTTCGCAAACGCAATCGATTGTGTTTGGGCACAATTTTTACAGAAGCGACTTGATGTTTACAAGCCTTGCACAGTATCAAAATCAAACTTATTACGACGATTTTCCCACGATGACCTTGTTTACGCCCACGGCCGAATATGAAATTATGCTGTTTAGCGGATATGCGGTCGAGGCGGCGCAATACGACCTTGAAATGACTTACGACACCCCACAGGAATATGAGGCATTTTTGCGTGCGGCACAGGAAAAATCGGATTTTATCAGCAATGTGACGCCGACCGCGACGGACAGAATTTTCACCATGTGTACATGTTCAAAAAACGGCGCAGATGCGCGGTATTTGCTGCATGGTGTGCTGAAACTGACAGCGGGAGAGGAGTGATTCTCTTGCGCTTATGGAGAGATAAAACGGCCGAAATGCTAAAAACACTGCGCACGTTGACGCAAAAACATACGCGTTGCACGGTGATTATTTTGGCGGTGCTGATTTGCTGTAATTTGGCGGCGCTGACGGCAATGTGCGTGCGGCAACCTCATTTTGTGCCCGCCGTATCTGTGGCGGCACAGCAACAGCAAACGGTTGACGAAAAAATATCCGAAGATATGCAATGGATTTCGGCCAATGAAGCGCCGCATTTTGCGGGTTATTTGGGCGAGGGTGATGTGCGGATTGAAATTGCGGCGGCGTGCCATTATGCGTATCGCGTCACATACACATTGGCCGCGTCACAAAAACAAATTTTGCAAACAGGGCTACTGGAGCCCGGCACCTATCTCTTAAAAAAACCACTCGACACAACGCTTGCGGCGGGAAAATATGCGGTGATTGCTTTGTTTACCGCGTATGACCTTACCACGCAGCAGGCAGTGGGCGAGGCGGCGCAAAGTGTGACGTTTTATGTCGATATATAGCGATAATGCCAATGACTACCATGAGGAGGCTTTGAAACATGGACAAAAAAACTGATTTATTTACGACGGTGATGCGCGGCTTTGACAAAGAAGAAGTACTGCTGTACCTCAACGAACTGGTGGAAATGTGCGCTACGGAAAAAGCGAAACTGCAGGCGGAACTGGAAGAAGCCAAACAGAAACTGGACGCGGCGCAAAAAGAGCCGGCTGAGCCGACACAGGACGTCCAAGCGCTGAATGCCGAAAAGGAAAATTTGCAGGGACAATTGCAACGTTTGATGGAAAGCGGACAAAAGTTGACGCAGTATCTGCACAATTATAAAAAAGAAATTACGCGATTGCGCGCTGAAAATGCACAGATGCAGCAGGCGATTTTAGACAGACAGCCTGACGCACCGGAAAACGGTGCGCCGCATACGGTGGCAAATGAAAGCGATGTAGAGGCCGAACAGCGCTTTGCACGCGAGCAAACGCAAAAAATATTAGACGAAGCACAGCAGGAATATGACCGTGTGGTGGATGCTGCACAAAAGCAGGCGGACGTGATTGCCGCGCAGACAGCGGCGGCGCAGAAAAAGGCGCAGCAGCAATGCGACAGTATGTTGGTGCAAGCACAAGCACAGGCAGACGCACTGGCCGCGCAAGCACAAGCACAGGCAGATGCACTGGCCGCGCAAGCACAGGCGCAGGCAGACGCACTGGCCGTGCAAACAAAGGCGCAAGCAGATGCACTGATTGCGCAAACTGCGGCGGCGGTGCAGGAAAAGGCACAGCAGGAATATGCCCGCATTGTGACGCAGGCGCAGGTGCAAGCACAGGCGATTGCCACACAAACGGCAGAAGAGCAGGCCAAAGAACGCGAAATTTTGCTCGCACAAAAGCAAAAAGCAGAACTGGAAATGCAGCAGATGATTGGCAAAGTAAGCGCGTGCAAGGCATTTTTGCAACAGACAAACAACGCCATCACACAGCTTTATCATCAATGGGAATAAAACGGCTGCACGGCAAAATGGGGAGATGCGCGGACTGATGCATCCAAAATACGAAAAATGTAACGGTATTTCGATGTTTCATAGTAGCAATATGCGGCGAAAAGTGTTAAAATAGAATAGAATTATCTGCAAAGTAAATTCACACAAAATATTTGGAGAACAATGAATGAACGCACTTTCTTTCCTTTCTATCGTGATTTGCACCTCGTTTTTTATCGGTGCCATGCATATTGTGACAGCACAGCGCAAAGAAATATTAAACGTGTCCGCCTGTGCCGTTTTACTGACCCTTGGGTGGTGGTCACTTTGCAACGCGTTTTTTTTCGCGGCAGACACACCGGAACAGGCGTGGCCGTGGCATCGTTTGAGCGCTTTCGGCTGGTGCGGTTTTGTGGCTGCAACGGCTTATTATTTTTTTGCACTGACCAATAATCGAAGAATTATGGCGTGGTGGAAACAGCTTTTGTTCTTTGCGCCGCCGGTGATTTTAATTGCGCGCAGTTTGTTTGGCGCAACAACACCGTTGGCACAAGGCATTATTCTGTCTAAAAATGGGTTTGGTTGGACATATCAAAACTCTGTCACTTCTGTTTGGTTGTGGGCATATTTGGCCTATGTTGCGCTTTATTTCGGCATGGTTTTTTATCTTTTGTGGAAATGGGCGCGCAATGTGCAGCATAAAATGAAAAAAGAAATGGCCGTCGGGTTTATTCTTTTAGACGCGCTGACCATTTTATTTGGCGTGGTAACCGATGTGATTTTGCCGCTGACGGTGCCCGTTTGGCCGGCGCTGGCAAGCATTGGCACGGCCATTTTCGGGTTGGGATATTTTGGCATTATTTACCGATATGACGTTTTTAATATCAATTTGGTGATTTCGTCTGACGATATTTTGCAAACCAGTAACAATGCCATTTTTGTGATGGACGAAAATAAAGAGATTTTGAAAAATAATCCCGCGGCGGCAAACTTGCTCGGATATCAAAAAAATGAACTGATTGGCGTCGATTTTATGAAGTTGGTGGCAGCGAATGTGAATCTCGACCCGCCGCCGACCACCGCGGAACTCATCAATCGAGAGGTGCAGTTGCGCTGTAAAGATGGCAATGTGAAAGATGTGCTGCTTTCGGCTTCCGTCGCGCACGATAAAAAGAATAGCTTTTTGTGCATGATTGTGTCGTGTCAAGATGTTTCCAAACAAAAAAATATTCAAAAAGAACTGGAACAGGCGCAGGAAAAATATAAAAACCTCGCCGACGATTACCAAAAACTTGCCTTTTATGACCTCTTGACCGACTTGCCGAACCGGCGGCATTTGTTCAGCACCCTGTGCAATTTTGAAAAACACTACCACGAGGACGGCAAGGATTTTGCGGTGCTGTTTCTGGATTTGGATAATTTTAAGCAAATCAACGATGTGCATGGCCATCAAGTGGGGGATGCACTGCTGAAAGCGGCCGCCGAAAAGCTGAAATTATGTGTCGAAAAAGATGAATTTGCAGCGCGACTTGGCGGAGATGAGTTTATGATTGTGCTTCCCGGTACGGAAATTGATTACATAGAAAATAAAATAAAACGTATATTCGATGAATTTAGGCATAACGTTTTCTTTGAAGGGCACGAATACGCGCTGCGTGTATCGGTGGGGTACAGCGTGTTTTCTGAGGTGGAAGATGCCACGCTGCTTTTGCAAAAAGCGGATGAAGCGATGTATCGCAGCAAAAAAGGAAAAAAATACGAATTTGTAGATGCCACCATAAAATAAAGTATAAAAAAGCGCTGTTGCAGTCAAAAACTGCAACAGCGCTTTTCATCTATGCGTGGTTTAGGAGGTTTCGTCGTGCGGTTTTGAGGGGGCGGCGCACGAAAAATCGGCCTCGAAACATTGTGCCAATGTGTGATATAACAGTGCAGAATCAATGGGTTTTGCCAGATGAACATTCATGCCGGCCTCTTTTGATTTAAGCATATCATCGTCAAATGCATTGGCGGACATCGCGATGATGGGCACCGTTTTCGCCCATGGATTGTCCAGCGCGCGAATGGCTTTTGCGGCTTGCAACCCATCCATCACCGGCATACGAATGTCCATTAAAACGGCATCGTAATGATGCGGCGGTGCGTTGGTAAACAGTTCAAGACCGATTTTACCGTTTTCAGCGACGTCCACATGCGCATTTTTAAATTCGAGCAGTCTTGTGGCCACCATAATATTGAGCTGATGATCCTCTACCAATAAAATATTTTTGCCGCTGAAATCGTATGTTTCCGGCGGTTGCGCGCCGAAAGAACAGGCGTCGAACGACTGCGTGGGAATGGAAAGGGGAATGCGCACTTCAAATGTGGTGCCTTGGCCGAGCTTGCTGGTTGCAAAAATATCGCCACCCATCAAATGCGCAAGATTTTTCGAGATGGCAAGTCCAAGCCCGCTGCCGCCGTAATTGGAGGTGGAGCCGCTGTGTTCCTGCGAAAACGGCTTAAACAAATCGGGCAAAAATGCCGCGCTGATGCCAATGCCGTTGTCGCTGATGGTGAAGCAAATCAGCACGCGTTTTTCGTCGCCGTCCATTTGAGAAATAGACAGACGAACCGTTCCGCCCGACGGTGTAAATTTGATGGCGTTTGATAAAATATTGATTAAAATTTGCTGCAAATATAACCGCTACTATAAAAGTGAGCCACTTTGTGTGGAAACGCTGATGAAAAATTGAGCCATTTAAAATAAGCCTGTATAATGCCTATAACGGCATGATGGAGGCGATAAAGGTGGTAATTACAGTGGAGATATACAAAGAAGTACGGCGGATGCATCTGGACGGTGTCAGCCAGCGACAAATTGCAACGAGACTGTGCATCTCACGAAATACCGTGAGGAAGTATTTGGACGGGAATGTGGTTCCGTGGGAGCGCAAGGCGACCGCGCGCCCGGCAACCGTGCTGCGGCCGGAAGTCCTGACATTCATAGAAAACTGCCTGGAAACAGACCGCAGAGAGGGCACCAAAAAACAACACCATACGGCAAAACGCATCTATGACCGCCTAGTGGCGGAGCAGAAATTTCAGGGCGGTGAGTCCACCATTCGCGCCTATGTGCGCACCTTGCGTGAAAAGAC
>JAVXRV010000089.1:0-8037 GCA_036643515.1 Ruthenibacterium sp. | reverse complement strand
GCTTTTTCGGCGGCGGCCTGTTCAGCTGCGGCCTGTTCGGCGGTGGCCTTTTCAGCAGCGGCTTTTTCAGCTGCGGCCTGTTCGGCGGCGGCCTGTTCAGCTGCGGCCTTTTCGGCGGCGGCCTTTTCGGCGGCGGCCTTTTCAGCGGCGGCTTGTTCGGCGGCGGCTTGTTCGGCGGCAGCTTTTTCGGCGGCAGCTTTTTCGGCGGCGGTTTTTGCGGCAGCGGCTTTTTCGGCGGCGGCCTTTTCGGCGGCGGCCTTTTCGGCGGCGGCCTTTTCGGCGGCGGCCTTTTCACGCTTTATTTCTTTTTCAGCGTCCCACTGCGTTTTTTTCGTTTCCCATTTTTTTGACAGCGTATCAATGCCACTGCGCACTGCCGCGCCGACATTGCATGTCCATTCTTTCAATTGTTCCACAAAATGAGAATCCTTGTGCGGCAAAGCATCTTGTGCATCGTCCGCATCATTGTCGGTGCCATATGCCCAATCCGCAAAATTTTTCAGGCCGAAAATGCCGCCGTCTTTTTCGCGCACTGCGTTCACAATTGCATAGATGCAGAGCAACAACACCACAAAATTAACCACCGCAACAAGGGTGTTGCCCATCCACGCAAAAAGCGTACCAAACAGCGGCACGCGGTCAACCAGTAAAAATCCCGTGCTGATGAACGCAAGCAAAAGCGGCGCCAAACTCAGCAAAAATGCCTGCATTGCCTGTTTTGTCAGCCATGTATCTTGTTGCACCACGATGACAAATCCAAGCAACATGGCGCAAAGCAACGGTTGCCCCAAAAGTGCACACACAAAGCCGAGCACCGCATAAAAACGCAGTGTAATGCCAAATCGATCTTTTTTCATTGTGCCATCCTCCTTTTTCTCTATCATTATAGTATCATATTCTACAATTTGTGCAAGTATTTTATAAAAAAGTACGCAAAATATGCATATTTTGAAAAAGACGCTGTTGCAGATTTTAACCTGCAACAGCGTCTTTTTGAAGTGATTTTATTGTGTGCGTTTTAGCTGAGTGATTTATAAACGTGCTCAAGTTCGCTTTCGTTTTCGCTCACCAGCATCACCGGCTGTGTATAATCAAGGCTCATCAGGCCTAAAATGCTCTTGGCGTCGGCAATGCTACCCTTCATATCGTGTACGCCGATGTCCCCTTGGCATTTTGTGGCTGCGTTCATGATGCTTTTCACTTCCGTAAAATTTGTGATTTTAACTTGCTTAACCATATCGCATATTCCTTTCTATCAGGTGTTTTCCACTCTGTTATAAGGCGCTTCACCGAATTTGTGAAGAACTTCCCTTGCCTTATATTGTGCATTATATCATATAGATATGTGTTTGTCTTGTAAAATGTGCACAAAAACAGGCTCTGCACTTTTCTTTCTCGCTATTCAACAAATCTACATTTATACAGTTTTTGTTTTTGTGCATTTCAGCAAGAGATTTTTCCATAAATTCCCAAATTTGAAACGTTTCCGAAGCTATTATTTCCAATAAATGGTTTTTTTCAAGATACTTCCTGCGTTATTTGTGTTTTTCATCTTAAATGAACATCATTTTTAATATTGCAAATGAGCGAAAAGTACATATTTTATTTCTTTTTTTATCCATAAAAAAAGAAAGTCGACGGTTGCATACGGTGCAGCCGTCGGCTTTTTCGGATTTATTTTACCAGAGTTGGCATACTTGCTCATACATTTCTACATACTGTTTGGCACTGTTGGCCCAACTGCAGTCGCATGCCATGCCGCGTTTGACAAGCTGTTTCCAGCCGTTTGCATTTCCATATCCCTCTTTGGCGCGCAAGCAAGCATTGAGCATATCGTGTGCGTTATAGCTTGCAAACGTAAAGCCATTGCCAAGACCGTCGCCGGAATCGCGAATGGAATCGCGCAGACCGCCGGTTTCACGCACAATCGGCACCGTGCCATAGCGCAACGCCACCATTTGTGACAGGCCGCATGGCTCTGATTTGCTCGGCATCAAAAACATATCTGCGCCCGCGTACACTTTGCGTGCAATTGCCGGAATAAAGCCGATTTTTACACCGACTGCACCCGGATTACGCGCGGCAAGCTCCGTGAAAAACTGCTCATAGGCGGCGTCGCCGTTGCCTAAAATCACAAGCTGCATGCCATTGTTTACGATATCCTGCGCAACGTGGCGCACAAGGTCAAGCCCTTTGTGCCCTACAAGACGCGTCACCATGCCCACCACAGGCACCGGCCAATCGTGTAAACCGAACAAATCCTGCAACTCTTTTTTGCATTTTGGCTTGCCGATTTCCACGGTTTTTTCGTTGTAATTGGCAACGAGATTGGGGTCGGTTTCGGGGTCATATCCTTTGGTGTCAATGCCGTTTAAAATGCCGCATAGCTTGTATTGTTTGCTGCGCAACAAGCCATCAAGACCATGGCTGAACCATGGGTCGAGGATTTCGCCCGCATAGCTCGGCGACACCGTTGTGACTTTGTCGGCGCATTCGATGGCGCCTTTCATAAAGTTGACGCAACCGTCGAACTCTAGCAAATGTGCCTCATTGCGCCCGATGGCAAGCGTATCCTCCAAAATTTCAAGGCCGTATTTGCCCTGATATTGAATGTTATGGATGGTGAACACCGTTTTGATGGCGCTGAATTTAACGAGATGACGATAATACAAATTGAGATACACCGGCACAAGCGCCGTTTGCCAATCGTTTGCGTGAATCAAGTCCGGCGCAAAATCGATGTGTTGCAGCATCTCCAAAATGGCGCGTGAGAAAAACGCATAGCGCTCGCCGTCATCGTAAAAGCCGTAGATTCCAGTGCGTTTAAAATAGTATTCATTATCCAAAAAGTAATATTTTACGCCGTCTTGTGTGAGTTCAAATACGCCACAATATTGGCTGCGCCAGCCCACAGGCACGGTAAAATGGGTTATAAAAGTTAGTTTTTCGCGAAAAATTTCTTTCATGTCACCATACAGTGGCAACACCACGCGACAAGCCACCTTGCGGTTGCGGATTGCTTTCGGCAGGCTGCCGGCCACATCGCCAAGGCCACCCGACGCCGCAAACGGAGTGGCTTCGCTTGCGCAAAACAAAACATTCATCGTGTCAACTCCTTTGGGTTTTTTCTGTTTGCGTGCAGCGTGCGGTTTTTTCACACTCTGCACGATGGCCTTAAACAAGGGTTCCTTTTTCAACATAAACGGGGAACGAATCGGTGCCGACAAGCTTTTTGCCGGCGCTGATAATCACGTTTTTGTCGGTAACCACATTTTCAAGGTTGCCATCTTCTTCCACCACTGTGCCCTGCATCAGCACGCAATTGCGCACAACCGCGCCTTTGCAAATTTTCACGCCGCGGAACAGCACACAATTTTCCACCGTGCCGTTGATGATGCAGCCGTCGGCAAGCAGCGAGCGGTTTACTTTGCAGTCCATGGCGTAGCGCACGGGCGCTTCGTCACGCACCTTGGTGTATACCGGATGCTCGGGCGGGAACAAAAGCTTCATATTGGCGGGGTCAAGCAAACGCATATTCTCGTCAAAATAGCTTTTCATGTCATAAATGCGAGCGCGATAGCCTTTGTATTCGTAGCCCTGTACTTTTAAAATGGAAAGGCTGCGCGCCAAAATATCGCGTTCTAAATAAACAAAGTTGCGCACCATGGCGTCTTTTACCATGATAATCAATTCTTCTCTGTCCATAACAATCACGTTCATGGACAAGTTTTGCTGTCCGTTGCGATAATCGTTGGTGCAAATTTCGGTGACGCGGCCGAGCGCATCCATCGTGAGTGTATAGTTTTCGGTTTTGAGCGGTTCGGCAATTTCCGTGCGCTCATACACCATGGTGACGTTGGCGCCGCTTTGCACATGCGCGGCAATTAAGGCGCCGAAATCAATGTCATGCGCGACATTGCAGTCGCTCAAAATAACATATTTTTCTTTTTGACGCTCTAAAAATCCGATGACGCTGTTGAGCGCTTCCACGCGGCCGTGGTATACTTTGCTGTCGGACTGGGCGAACGGCGGCACGATATTGAGGCCGCCGCGTTTGCGCGCGAGATCCCATTCACGGCCGCTGCCGAGATGATCCATCAAGGAATGATAGTTCTTTTTGGCAATGACCGTGACGCTTTCAATGCCGGCGCTGACCATGCCGGACAGCGAAAAGTCAATCATGCGATAGCGTCCGGCAAACGGCACCGAAGCCATGGTGCGATGCTGCACCAGTTCGGGAATTAAGCCGTCATAAATATTCGGAAAAATAATTCCGAGTGCATTGATGTTTACCATAAGTTTTCACCCTCCTGCACATCTCGTTCGAGCATTGCTTTGGGGCCGACTTTGGCATGTTCGCCAATGACGTTGCCATCGCCCACAACGGCGATGCCCCATTTGGATTTATCTTCCACTTCCTCCGGTCGCGCACCGACCACCGCGCCTTTTTTCACCACAACGTTTTCCGCAATGATGGAATAATACACTTCCGCGCCCTGTTCAATCACCGCGCCGGGCATGATGATGGACGAATCCACCGTTGCGCCCGCGCCGATTTTCACGCCCGCAAACAAAATGCTGTTGAGCACATTGCCCTCCACTTCGCAGCCTTCTGTGAGCATCGAGTTGTCAATATGGGCACTGTCGCCCACATAATGGCACGGCCGGCCGGCTGTGCGGGAATAAATTTTCCATTGCTGATCCCACACGTCCAGTGGCACACTTGGGTTGAGCAAGTCCATATTGGCTTCCCACAAACTGTCGATGGTGCCGACGTCTTTCCAATATCCGTCAAACGCCCATGCCACCAATTTTTGCTTGTCTTTGAGCATGTTCGGGATGATATTTTTGCCAAAATCGTTGGAAGACGTTTTGTCTGCCTCGTCCTCCGTTAAGTATTTGCGCAGCTTATCCCATGTGAAAATATAAATACCCATGGAGGCAAGCGTCGATTTCGGCTCTTTCGGTTTTTCTTCAAATTTGGTGATGCGCCCGTCGGCATCGGCCGTCATGATGCCAAAACGTGACGCTTCTTCAAGAGATACGTCAAGCACCGCAATGGTGCAATCGGCATCTTTTTCCTTGTGGTAGGCAAGCATGTCGCTGTAATCCATTTTATAGATGTGGTCGCCGGAGAGAATCACGACATATTCCGGATCATACCGCCCAATAAAATTTATGTTTTGGTAGATGGCATTGGCAGTGCCTTTATACCAGTCAGACCCGGTGGCCGTTTGATACGGCGGCAACACATGCACCCCGCCATACAACCGGTCTAAATCCCACGGCTGACCGTTGCCGATATAATCATTGAGCAACAGTGGTTGATACTGGGTCAAAATGCCCACGGTATCAATGCCGGAGTTGACGCAGTTGGACAGCGGAAAATCGATGATGCGATATTTGCCGCCAAACGGAACTGCGGGCTTTGCAAGCTTTTTGGTCAGGGCATACAGACGCGAACCCTGCCCGCCTGCAAGCAGCATTGCAATACATTCTTTCATGTTGTTCTCCCCTTTATCAGACGCCGCACACCTGCGGCATCCTATTTTTCAAAAGCGCGTTTTATCGCGCTGTTTGGACATTTTTACGGCTCACTTCGCCGTGCTTTTTTGTTTTGCGGCCGCTTTTTTCATCGGTGGTTTTTCCGCTTTTTCCACATGCGTTTTCACGGGCGGTGTTTCAATCAAAACCGTGGAAAGCGGGGGCAGATGCAGCGAAACGGAATACGCAAACCCATGCATTGCCTTCTTTTTGCTTCTGACATTTCCGCTTGTGATGCCACTGCCGCCATAAAGCGTATCATCGGAGTTGAGCAATTCTTTATAAAGGCCGGCGCGCGGCACACCAATGCAGTAATTTTGACGTTCCACCGGTGCAAAGTTCGACACGGCAATCACTTCATGTCCCGCTTTGTCGCGGCGCAAAAATGCGATGATGCTCTGCATGGAATCGTCTGCCACAATCCACTGGAATCCGTCCCAACTGAAATCGTCCTCCCAAAGCGCGGGCGTTTTGGTATACAGATGATTCAGCGTACGCACGTAATTTTGCATCTGCTGATGTCTTTCATATTCGAGTAGCGGCCAATCGAGTTCATGGCTTTCGCTCCACTCGGCAAACTGGGCAAATTCTTGCCCCATAAACATGAGCTTTTTGCCCGGATGCGCAATCATATAGCCAAAAAATGTGCGCATACTCGCAAATTTTTCTTCGTAATCGCCCGGCATTTTGTTGATGAGGCTGCATTTGCCGTGCACCACTTCGTCGTGGCTGATGGGCAAAATAAAGTTTTCGCTGAATGCGTAAAAGAAGCTGAAGGTCACCTTTTTATGGTTGCCGCTGCGAAACAGCGGATCGGTGCTCATGTAGCTGAGCATATCGTTCATCCAACCCATATTCCATTTGAAGTTGAAGCCAAGCCCGCCCGCGTCCACCGGTTTTGAAACCAGCGGCCACGCCGTACTTTCTTCGGCAATCATCAAGGCATGTGGTTTGCGTGCAAAAATTTCAGTGTTCATTTTGCGCAAAAACGCAATCGCTTCGAGGTTTTTGTTGTCGCCGTTTTTGTTTTTCTGCCATTCGCCATCTTTGCGGTTATAGTCGAGATACAGCATACTCGCCACGGCGTCTACACGCAGACCGTCGATATGATATTCCGTCAGCCAAAAAATTGCCGACGAAATCAAGAAACTTTCCACTTCGGGGCGTGCATAGTCAAACACCATTGTGCCCCATTCTTTGTGTTCGGCGCGCAGCGGATTTTGGTCCTCATAACAATTGGTGCCATCAAATTGGTACAGGCCAAACTGGTCTTTCGGGAAGTGTGCGGGCACCCAGTCCATAATCACGCCAATGCCGGCATTGTGGCAGGCATCCACAAAATACATAAAGTCTTTCGGTGTGCCATAGCGGCTTGTCGGCGCAAAATAACCGGTCACCTGATAGCCCCAACTGCCGTCAAACGGATACTCCGTCAGCGGCATCATCTCCACATGCGTATAGCCCATATCGGTTAAGTAGGGAATCAATTCTGCGGCGAGCGCGCGGTAAGAAAGCGGGTTGCCGTCGGGATAGGTGCGCCAACTGCCGGCGTGCATCTCATAAATATTCATCGGCCGTGCGAGCGGGTCTTCCTCTTTGCATCTTTTTTGCCACGCGGCATCCTTCCACGCATATCCCGATAAATCGTACACTTTGCTGCAATTTGCCGGACGCGTTTCGGTATGAAACGCATAAGGGTCTGCCTTGAACACAATTTCGTCTGCCGGTGTGGTGACGCAATATTTATAAATGTCGTACTCCTCTATGCCCTCTACAAAGCACTGCCAAACGCCGCTTTCCTGCTCGTTCAGCATTGGGGTTGCGCCGGGAATCCAACTGTTAAAATCGCCCACAAGCGACACTGCCTTGGCACGCGGTGCCCATACGCGGAACAGCACGCCGTCACGCTCACCCTGACGCAGCAGATGTGCGCCCAAAAAGCGTTGGCATTCAAAATTGGTGCCCTGTTTGAATAAGTATAGCGGCAATTCTGCGGAAAAAACGTCCTGTTTCAAATTGGTGCCTCCTAAATGCGGGTCTACACGCCTTTGATGCGCCTCCGCCGGTATCACCCGCGGCCGCTCGGCTCAGTAAAATGCCCACAAGCAATTTCATAGTACTATCATACTCATTTTTTGCAAAATATTCAAGGCTTTTTCTGTAACAAGTATGCAAATCAATGCCAAAAATAGCGTCATACTTTATGACAATTGCACAAAATTTTCTGTTTTTACCCCTTTTTGACACTTTTACGACAAAATAATAAAATGCACCGCTGTCCCAAAGAACAACGGCGCATTTTTTTTGCTATTTTTTTAAAGCCATTTTTTTTGTATCATCAATAAAACTGCCGCACCCGTGAGCACCACGGCAATGCCGATGACAATGAGAAAACCAAACGGCGAGGATTCAAACGGCACCGGCACATTCACGCCCCACAAACCGAACACAATGGTTGGGACGGTTAAAATAATCGTGAGTGCGGCAAGCAAT
>JAVXRV010000088.1:0-8051 GCA_036643515.1 Ruthenibacterium sp. | reverse complement strand
GTCGCGTTTATACGGCAAATATACGAGAATATGAGCGAAGATACGCACTATAAAACATTTGAGATACTGGATGTCAGCGTCATCGACGCTGACAGTTATGCTGCCACGCATGTGAACGGCGTGACGCTCGATGAAATCAAGCTGACCGGTGAAAGTGGGCTGACGTGGGCGCAATATTTGGCGCAAAAGGACGCACAGCTTGTGATGGCCGCATTTACCTACACCTACACTGATGAGGCGCTGGCCGCCGACCCGCAATATGCGGAGGGCGAAAATTTACAGTTTTCGCTCGTGACACAAGATGACAGCGGCAACTATGTGCTTATTGACCAGAGCATGCGCGGGCCTGCGGCGAATGAAGCAATTTCATAAAAAATAAAAAGCAAAAAGACGCTGTTGCGGCAAAAAAACCGCAACAGCGTCTTTTATATGCTATTTTACGGATGCAGCATCTTTCGGCAGAATCAAATTGAGTAAAATCGCCATCAGTGCCGTGCCGGTGACAGGCGATGGAAAAAGCGGGCGCAATTGTTTGATAAAAACGCCGAACACCACCGCAACCTGTGCGCCACATGCCTACGCGCCGAAAATAGACGCACGGCCAAATTCACCGCCAAGCGCCAAGCAAGGTCGGCACATACGCAAAGCTTGTACCGACAACGACCGGCAAACATGACCCAATGGGGTCAAAAATCAGCAAACACTGTAAAAATGTACACACGGCTGAGATAAACAGCGCTGCCCACTGCCGCCAAAATATGCTGTAAGCTGAGTGAAATTGCTTTTTGCAGCGAAGGAATGCCCTCCAGTGAAAACACATCCGCTGTATTTTTCTGCTTGGCGTTCATGATAAAGGTGCTTTTCCTGTTTGCACGAAAATTGTTACCGCTACAAGTGTATTTCGTATGATTGATATGATACCTGAAAATTTTATGCATTCAGAAAGTTTTTACATCAGCGGCGCAAACAGGCGCAAAATGCGGCCGAACAATCTTTGTAAAACCGGAATGTTTTTGCAGGTTTCTACCGTCACTTCTTCACATTGCAGCAAAGTTTCATGATAATCCGCGAGAATATCTGAAATGACCGGTGTTTTGAACAAATATGCACCGCACTCAAAATGCAGATATAAGCTGCGATAATCGAGGTTGACCGTACCGACGGTGGCGCGTTTATCGTCGCTGACAAATATTTTGGCATGTACAAAACCGGGCGTATATTCATACACATGCACGCCGGCCTCCACCAAATGACGATAATATGTGCGGCCAAGATACCACACCGGTGGCTTGTCCGGCACATGTGGCATAATGATGCGCACGTCAACACCGCGTTTTGCGGCATATGTCAGCGCATGCTGCATCTGGTCGTCAATAATCAGATAGGGCGTCATGATATACACATATTGTTCCGCGCGGTTTAAAATGTCCATGTACACCTGCTGCCCGACGGATTCTTTGTCGAGCGGCGAGTCGCCATAAGGCATGACATACCCTTTGGCCTGCACGGGCACATCGCGCAAATAGGCCGTGTAATCGTCGTCTTGTTTTTCGCGCACGCTCCAAAGCTGTAAATACAACATGGTCAAGCCGCGCACCGCATCGCCCTCAAGCATGATGGCCGTGTCTTTCCAGTGGCCATGCACCGTGACGGCGTTGATGTATTCATCGCCCAAATTGATGCCGCCGGTGATGCCGATTTTGCCGTCAATCACACAGATTTTGCGATGGTCGCGGTTGTTTTGGTGCGTGCTGAACACCGGACTGAACGGCGAAAATGCCTTTGCTTTGATGCCGAATTTCGCAAGTTCGGCCGGATAAAAATGCGGCAACAGCGCAAATTCGCAGCTTCCGTCATACATCATGCGCACTTCCACGCCCTCGGCAGCTTTGCGCTTTAAAATGACGAGCACGCTCTCCCAAAAAAGGCCATATTCCACGATAAAATATTCCATGAAAATAAATTCTTTTGCGTTTTCAAGCGCGGGCAACAGCGCCGCCATTTTTTCTTCTCCCGACGTAAAAAAAGCGGCCTTTGTGTTTTTGTAAATGGCACTGTTCGCATAGCGATTCATGTAGTGCACAAAAGACGCTTCACCGGCATCGAGCGTCGAAATTTCGTCGGCGATGTCTTTGTTTTGCGCAAGGTCGGGCAGCATACGCTCGGTGGTTTGTTTGACGCGCTTATGAATCGCTTTCGGCCCTGGCTGCAATTCCACCCAGAGGTAAAACAGCGTGCCGAACACCGGTATCACAAGCACAGGAATCACCCACGCAAGCTTATAATAGGGGCTTTGTTCTGAGTTGATGAGGTAGATGGTGACAATCAGCGACAGCACCGTAAAGCTGCCAAAAATAAAGGTTATATATTTTTCGAGATAGAAAAAGCTGACAAAAAGCGTGGCAAGCTGAATGAGCAAGCAGAGCACCACAATGACGGTGCGCCCATAAATGACACGTTTCATCGCCTTTTTCATAGAGGAAAGCATTTCGCCGTTTTGCATTTTACCAAGACCTCCTTCTGGTGCAATCGGCTGATGCCGTTTGCACTGCGCATGCACAAGCACGCATATCAAGTAGTAAAAAACACCCAAGCCGACAAGCGGCAAGGGTGTTTTGGTGTTGCAAATTACTTTTTGTCGCAACCGCCATCGCAGTCGCCGCCACAGCAGCAATCATCATCTTCTGTAAAATCTACTTCAAATTTGGTGCCGCAGTTTGGGCAGGAAAGGTTATCGTCCGCGAGCATATCCTCGTCCACACAGACCACTTCGCCGCAAGCAGGGCAAGTAATTTCATACAGGCCATCCTCGTACGCGTCGTCATCCTCGTCATCGTCTTCGTCCTCATCGTCATCTTCCCACAAGAAGTCTTCCACATCGGTCAAGTCATCGCTGATTGCGTCCACTTCGTCGAACAAATCGCCGACCTCTTCGTCCATTGTCATGACTTTGTCGGTCACATCACTCAGCACATCGAGGATTGCGTTTAAAATTTTGCCCTCTTTTTTGCTGGTATCCAGTTCCATGCCTTCCATCAAGCCTTTGATGTAAGCTACTTTTTCGTTCATTTCCATTGTTAAGCCTCCTATAAAAAAATATTTTATGAAGTAACAGGCAAGGCCGAATCGGAATCCTCTGCGGCTTTGCCTGTTTCAATCAGTGTGCGTTATGCGCGCTCCATATATTCGCCTGTGCGCGTATCAATGCGGATTCTATCGCCCTCGTTGATGAACAGCGGCACGCGAATTTCGGCGCCGGTTTCAAGCGTTGCGGGTTTCATGGTGTTGGTGGCGGTGTTGCCTTTGAAGCCCGGATCGGTCACTTTTACTTCAAGCTCCACAAAGTTGGGCGCTTCAATGCCAAACACATTGCCTTTGTACGACAACACTTTGACCATTTCGTTTTCTTTGACGAAACGGAAACTGTCTGACAAATCGGCAGCGTTGATGGGCATTTGCTCATAGGTTTCGGTGTCCATGAAATAATACAGACCGCCGTCCTCATAGAGATATTGCATTTCGCGGCGATCGACAAACGCCGAGGGGAATTTTGCGGTTGGGTTGTAAGTTTTTTCAACCACGGAACCGGTAATGACATTTCGCACTTTGGTGCGCACAAATGCCGCGCCTTTGCCCGGTTTAACATGTTGAAACTCTACAATTTGAACAACGTTGCCATCTTCTTCGAATGTGACACCATTGCGAAAGTCGCCGGCTGAAATCATAAAATAATCCTCCAATAGTAATGCTTCATTATACTCTTATTAGTTTACCCTATTTGCGCTTCTTTTTCAAGGGCTTTCTAAAGAATGATGAGATTTTTATTGCTTTTCCCAAGAATTTCGATGCCATTTTCGCCCATGATGACGGTATCCTCGATACGCACACCAAATTTGCCCGCCAAATAGATGCCCGGCTCAATGGTCATCATCATGCCGGCGCGAATCACGGTGTCGCACATCATCGAAAAGCGCGGATCTTCATGAATTTCGATGCCGACCGCGTGGCCGAGGCCGTGCCCGAAGCATCCCTCATATCCCGCGCCGTAAATGATATCTCGTGCGATTGCGTCCACTTCTTTGCCCGTCATGCCGGCTTTTGCGGCATTGCAGGTGGCAAGCTGTGCTTTGAGCACCGTATCATACACGGCCTTTTGCTCATCGGAAACATGCCCGACCGCGACGGTGCGGGTCATATCGGTGCAGTAGCCGTCAACATTTGCACCGTAGTCCATGGTGACAAAGTCGCCGTCTTCAATCAATTTTTCGCCCGGCACACCGTGCGGCAGGCTGGTTTTTTTGCCCGACACCAAAATGGTGGAAAATGCGAGCTTGCCCGCGCCGTTTTTGCGCATAAATTGTTCCATTTCAAGTGCGACGTCAATTTCGCGTGCGCCCGGCTTGATGAACGGCAAGATGTGCGTGAAACAGGCGTCTGTGATGGCCTGTGCGCGCTTCATGGAGGCAACTTCGCTTGCGTCCTTGATGGCGCGAATGTCCTCAATGGCGGCCGTCAGCAGCGGTGTGGTATCAATCGCAACGCCCGACAGCGCGTCTTTCACTTTTTGGGCATAGGCGATGGTCACTTTGTTTTCCATGTAAAGTTTTTTGACATGATGTGCTTTGAGAATTTCGGCCACTTGCACGAGCGCTTTGTCCTCAAGAAGCACCGTGGCGTCTTTCACTTCTGCCGTCGCAATTTCGATGTAGCGTGAATCGATGATGAAAATGGTTTCGTCCGGCAAAATCAAAAGCGTGCCGGCGTCGCCGGAATCAAAACCTAAAAAGTAAAAGCGGTTCACCTCGGTGGAAACGAGGGCCGCCTCGAAATCATTTGGCATTGCCGCAAGGAGTTTTTGTGTGCGCAATTTCATAATGCAATCTTCTTTCTATCGATTATAATAATTTTCCGCCGCGTTTGTAGTAGCGGTTCAAAAATGGTTTTTCGAGAAAACGTTTGAGGCGAATGGTCGCCTTGGTATCGGCATACATCGGCTGCACGAGCAAAACCGGAATGCCATAAAGATTGGCACCGAGCGCGTCGGTGAAAATTTGGTCGCCCACGAGTGCCATTTCGTTTTTGCAGACGCCAAGCTTTTTGCGCGCGCGCAGAAAGCCTGTGGGCGACGGTTTGCAGCAAAAGGCACAAAACGGCAAATCAATCTGCGCGGCAAACGGCGCGACGCGTTTCGGAAAATTATTCGACGCAATCACCATCTGCACGCCGGCTGCGCGCATGGCAACAATCCACGCGGCAATGTCGGGCGGCAACACTTGGCTGCCGTGGCCGGTGAGCGTGTTGTCTACATCGAGCACGAGCGCCTTGATGTGATGCGCTTTTAAATAGGACGGCGTGATGGCCGTAACGCGTTTGAAAATGGCCGTTGGGGTGAAAAGCGGCACAGCAAGCCCTCCTTTTGTGTTTTTTGAAAATAAGCCATGATGGAAAAAAAGCGGGCCTTTGAAAGACCCGCTTTTATCACATCAGTGGTGCTGCGCTTATTTAAATTTGCGTTTGCGGGCAGCTTCAGACTTTTTCTTGCGCTTTACAGAAGGCTTTTCGTAAGCTTCGCGTTTACGCACTTCAGCAAGAACCCCCGAGCGTGCGCATGAGCGTTTAAAACGACGCAGCGCGCTGTCCAGTGATTCATTGTCTTTCACTCTAATTTCCGACATCTTTGTCCCTCCCTTAAACTGAGGTAGGAGTTGGGGTCTTCATGCGTCAGCCTAAACTGACTCACTTTATCCAATCAACTATTTGATTATACACTGTTTGGGGGTGTTCTGTCAATATCTAATTATTTTACTGCGATATTTACCAGTTTTCCCGGCACATAAATTTCTTTGCACACGGTTTTACCCGCGATTTCTTTGGCGACATTTGCCTCGGCTTTTGCGGCCGCGAGCGCATCGTCTTTGCCGATATCGGCCGCCACCGTGATTTTTGCGCGCATTTTTCCG
This sequence comes from Ruthenibacterium sp., assembly GCA_036643515.1. Taxonomy (GTDB): domain Bacteria; phylum Bacillota; class Clostridia; order Oscillospirales; family Ruminococcaceae; genus Ruthenibacterium. Next base: position 2,091 of record JAVXRV010000088.1, on the reverse strand, counting down.
TTGACCTGCACGGCGATTTCCACCGTTGCACCCACGCATTTTTCGGGGTCAAACGTCGGCCATTTGGTATGTGCAAGCTGGCCTTCAAAGCCCATTTCCTGCCACATTTCCTCGGTGATATGCGGTGCAAACGGATTGAGCAAAATCAGCAGCGTGCGCAGTTCGGCGCGTGTCACGTTTGGCACTTCGTACATTTCGTTGATTAAAGTCATCATAGCGGCAATGGCCGTGTTCATTTTGAGCACGTCAATGTCTTCCGTCACTTTTTTAATCGTGCGATTCATCGGGATTTCAAGCGCTTTGCTGTAAGTTTTGCCGTCCGTCACACGCTCCAAAAGTCCCCATACGCGCTCTAAAAAGCGGCGACAGCCTTTGACCGAGGACGGATTCCACGGCGCAGTTTTTTCAAAATCGCCGATGAACATTTCATACAGACGCATCGTGTCTGCGCCGTAATCGCGAATGACATCGTCCGGATTGATGACGTTGCCGCGGCTTTTGCTCATTTTTTGGCCGTCAAATCCGAGAATCATGCCATGGCTTGTGCGTTTGGCGTACGGCTCTTTGGTCGGCACTACGCCGATATCATAGAGGAATTTATGCCAAAAACGGCTGTATAGCAGATGCAGCGTCGTGTGCTCCATGCCGCCGTTGTACCAATCGACAGGCCCCCAATACTGCACGGCCTCATGGCTGACGGGCGCGGTGTCGCAGTGCGGGTCCATATAGCGCAGAAAATACCACGACGAACCCGCCCATTGCGGCATGGTGTCGGTTTCGCGTTTGGCTGCGCCGCCGCAATGCGGACAGGTCGTGTTGACCCATTCGGTGTGGCGCGCAAGCGGGCTTTCGCCGTCCTCGCCCGGTTCAAAATCGGCAATTTCGGGCAATTTTAACGGCAATTCGCTCTCGGGCAGCGGCACCCAGCCGCATTTTTCGCAGTGCACCATCGGAATCGGCTCGCCCCAATAACGTTGACGGCTGAACACCCAATCGCGCAGTTTAAAGTTTGTTTTCGGCGTGCCAAGGCCTTTTTCGGCAAGCCATTTTGTGATGGCAACTTTCGCGTCCTCGACGCTGAGGCCGTTCAAAAAGCCGCTGTTCACCATCACGCCGCTCGCGCAGTCGGTGAATGCCGCTTCTTCCACATTGCCGCCGGCCACCACTTCCACAATCGGCAAATCAAAGGTTTTGGCGAACGCATAGTCGCGCTCGTCATGCGCGGGCACAGCCATAATCGCGCCGGTGCCGTAGCTGATTAAGACATAATCGGAAATAAAAATCGGGATTTCTTTGCCGGTTGCGGGATTGACGGCGCACACGCCCTGCAATTTGACGCCGGTTTTTTCTTTGGCGGCGGCAAGTTCCGTGCGTTCAAAATCGCTTTTCTTGGCGGCGGCAAGCTGATACGCTTTCACATCCTGCATGTTTTCAATTTTGTCTGCCCAGTTTGCAATCGCGGGATGCTCGGGCGAAATAACCATATACGTTGCGCCAAACAGCGTGTCGGGACGCGTGGTGTACACCACCAAATCCTCGCCCGCCGTGGTGGCAAATTTCACTTCTGCGCCGTGGCTGCGGCCAATCCAGTTTTTCTGCTGCGTCACCACACGGTCGATGAAATCCAGTCCGTCCAAATCGTCAATCAAACGGTCGGCATAGGCGGTGATTTTCAGCATCCACTGGCTTTTATTTTTGTGAATGACTTCGCTGCCGCAGCGCTCGCACACGCCGTTGACCACTTCTTCGTTAGCGAGCACCACTTTGCAGCCGGTGCACCAGTTGACGCTCATTTCTTTTTTATAAGCGAGGCCTTTTTTGTAAAGCTGCAAGAAAATCCACTGCGTCCATTTGTAATAAGAGGGATCCGTGGTGTTGATTTCTCGGTCCCAATCGAAGGACAAACCCAAACTTTGCAACTGGCTTTTAAACCGCGCAACGTTATTTTTTGTCACAATTTCGGGATGAATATGGTTTTTCATCGCATAGTTTTCCGTCGGCAAGCCGAACGCGTCCCACCCCATCGGATACAACACATTATAGCCTTGCAGCCGTTTTTTGCGCGCGATGATGTCAAGCGCCGTATACGGT
>JAVXRV010000087.1:5479-8063 GCA_036643515.1 Ruthenibacterium sp. | reverse complement strand
GTTGCGTGTTTAAAAATGGCACAAGTTCGAGTTAATTTCTGTTCAAAGTGTATAAGTAAGCATTATTTCTAAAGAATTGAGCAACAAGTGACTTGCTCCGGCAGACGCTTCAGATTATACTGATGTTGCAAAGGTATGATTGTGCGATAAAAAAGCTGAAACTATTTTCAGCTTTTTTTGACATGGAAAACATTGTTGCCACGTTATGCGGCGTCAAGGGTTCAATTGAACAGAATAGGAAGTATCTTTATGAAAAACGAAACAACAGGCCGCGTCACCATCCCAACCGATGTAGATGTGGTGCCGGAAACTTTAGACCTGCTCAAGCGCTGGGGCGCGGATGCCATTCGTGACTGCGACGGCACAGATTATCCCGAAGAACTCAAAAGTGTGAACGCAAAAGTATACTCCACCTATTACACCACGCGCAAAGACAACGCGTGGGCAAAAGCCAACCCCGACGAAATTCAGCAGTGCTATCTGATGACGGGGTTTCAAACGGCAACAGGCAAAACGTTGCGCATCAACCTCATGCAGGGCGTGTCAAAAGAGTTGATGCAGGTCAACACGCGCGATGACATCAAGCGTTGGTGGGAAGTGATGGACCGTTCGTCGGGCAGCATTGTCGCGCCCGAAGATTGGCAATATGACGAAGCGACGGGCGAAGTTGTGCTTGAAAACGCAGCCGCTTTTCATCAGTATACGGTCAGCTTTTTGGCATATCTGATTTGGGACCCTGTCCACATGTACAACGCAGTGACGAACAATTGGCAAAATTTCGAGCATCAAATTACGTTCGATGTCCGCCAACCGAAAACGCACAAATTCACGATGGAGCGTCTGCGCAAATTTATTGCGGAGCATCCGTATGTCAATGTCATTCGCTATACCACGTTTTTTCATCAGTTTACACTCGTGTTTGACGAATTAAAACGCGAAAAATATGTCGATTGGTATGGCTATTCGGCCAGTGTTTCGCCGTATATTTTAAAGCAGTTTGAGGCGGAAGTCGGCTACAAATTCCGTCCGGAATTTATCGTTGACGAGGGCTATCACAACAATCAATATCGTGTGCCCTCGCAAGAATTTAAAGATTTTATGGCGTTTCAGCGCCGAGAAGTGGCAAAGCTAGCCAAAGAAATGGTAGACATCACGCACGAGTGCGGCAAAGAGGCCATGATGTTCCTCGGCGACCATTTCATCGGCACAGAGCCGTTTATGGACGAGTTCAAAACCATCGGTCTTGACAGTGTGGTCGGTTCTGTCGGCAACGGCAGCACCTTGCGTCTCATCAGCGACATTCCGGGCGTCAAATACACCGAAGGCCGCTTTTTGCCATACTTTTTCCCCGACACGTTTCATGAGGGCGGCGACCCTGTCAAAGAGGCCAAAGAAAACTGGGTGACGGCACGTCGCGCCATTTTGCGCAAGCCCATCGACCGCATCGGTTACGGCGGCTACCTCAAACTCGCGTGCGATTTTCCGGATTTCATCGCCTATGTCGAGAGCGTTTGCAACGAATTCCGTCTGCTGTATGAAAACGTCAAAGGCACGACGCCGTATTGCGTTAAAACCGTGGCGGTGCTCAACAGTTGGGGCAAAGCGCGTTCATGGGGCTGCCATATGGTGCATCATTCGCTGTATCAAAAGCAAAACTACAGCTATGCCGGTGTGACGGAAGCGCTGTCGGGCGCACCGTTTGATGTCAAATTCATCAGTTTTGACGATATCAAAGCAGACGCATCCGTCTTAAACGGCATTGATGTTCTTCTCAATGTCGGTGACGGCGACACCGCGCACACGGGCGGCAATGTTTGGGAAGATGCCGATATTTCGGCGGCCATTCGCGGTTTTGTGTACAACGGCGGCGGATTGATTGGCGTTGGCGAGCCGAGCGGCCACCAGTACGAAGGACAATATTTACAGCTTGCGCGCGTGCTTGGCGTCGAAAAAGAAACCGGCTTCACGCTCAATTACGACAAATACAACTGGGACGAAGCGGAAAATCACTTTATTTTGGCCGACTGCACAAAACCCGTTGATTTCGGCGAGGGCAAAAAAAGCATCTATGCCCTTGAGGGCGCAAATGTATTGGTGCAGCGCGAAAAAGAAGTGCAGATGGCCGTCAATACGTTCGGCAAAGGCCGCGCGGTGTACATCAGCGGTCTGCCGTACAGCTTTGAAAACAGCCGCATTCTTTACCGTGCCATTTTATGGAGCGCACATGACGAAGCAAATCTGAACCGTTGGTTCTCGACAAACTTCAATGTAGAAGTACATGCCTACATCAAAAACGGCAAATACTGCGTCGTCAACAACACGTACGAGCCGCAAAGCACCACCGTGTATAAAGGCGACGGCACAAGTTTTGCACTTGATATGGCCGCCAACGAAATCAAATGGTTTGAAGTGTAGCAAATTTCAACGGCGTCACAAAAGTTGCTTTTGTGACGCCGTTTTTGCGTTAAATCGAAACTCAAATTACTTTGAAAAATTTACAGCACAAATGAAAATAATATGGTATAATAATCGCAAAAGCGATTATTATTATACTTTATTTTCATGCGCACAATTTGCGATTTTT
>JAVXRV010000087.1:0-5469 GCA_036643515.1 Ruthenibacterium sp. | reverse complement strand
AAAGCGATTATTATATTTTATTTTTATGTGCACGCTACGCGACGCACAATTATACTGCAAATCAAAATGATTTGCAGTATAATAATCGTAAAAGCGATTATTATACCATATTATTTTATGTGCACGATTTGCGATTTTTGCAAGAGGGAGATACGAACTATGGAAAAATTGTCAAAAATACAAGAAGGCCTTCTCAATCTCGACCTTCCCATTGGGCTCGTAATTGTTGAAGCCTCGCAAAAATTGCCGCTGATTTGCGCCAATGATACCTTTGTAAACATGCTTGGATATGCAACAAAAGACGAACTTTTTGCGGCGTGCAACGGGTCGGCATGGTGCTTTACATCGCCGCTAGACCTGCCGCGTTTGATGTCTTTTGCCGCCACGCGAATGGGTACAAACCAGTCTTATGAAGTTACATACCGCGCGTTATGCAAAAACGGCACCGTCATTTGGGTCAGTCAAAACTCACGTCACGCACTCGATGAAAACGGGCGCGAGATTATTTTTGCGTATTTCACCGACATCACAGCGCAAAAACAAACAGAGCAAGCCTTGCGTGAAAGCGAATCACGCTATGCGGCCGCCATAAAATCGGCCAATATCAATATTGGCGAATACGATTACGCCACAGATTGCATGACTATTTTTTCCAAATCGCTCAAGGCAAATTCGCAAAACAATATTGTGCAGCATTACACAGAGCATGTGGTGAAAAATGGACGGATGAGCGCAGAAAGCGTGCAACTGCTATTGGATATGATAGAAAAGCTGAAGAACGGCGCGAAAGAAGTCACGGCGGATTTATGGGTTCGAAAAAGCGAAAAAGACAAGTTTTGGTGCGAGCGGGTGCGTTATACCAACGCCTTTGATGACGCCAACAAGCCTGTGCGTGCATATTGTGTCGGCAGAGATATCACGCGGGAAAAAGAAGCGGAAAAGCGATATTACGACGAGCGCGCATATCGTGAGGCCGTGCAAAAGGCTACCATGGCATCCATTAACATGAATTTGACGCAAAACACCATTTTGAATTACAAGAGTAATTTTGCGGAAGTGACGGCACATATGAAAGCCGCAAAATCAGCGCAGAACTATTTTGACGAGGTGTGCAGCGAGCTTACAACGTGTGAAATGCAGACGTGCCACACGCATCTTTTTAGTTGTGACGCGCTGCTTCAGCATTTTGAAAACGGTGAAACCACTGTGGCAAACAGCTTCACAAGAAAGATTGCGGGACGTATATACTGGGTGAAAGTGACGGCGCACATGATGCAGAAGGAAAATGGCGACGTTGTTGCCTTTTTGTATTCTGTTGATATCACCAACGAACGTATCATGAAAAATATCATGAATGCCATTGTCGATACCGATTATGACTTTTTGGTGGTGGTGGATGCGGCGCAAAACTCTGCGGTGCGCTATAGCGAAAAAAATCTCGGCAACCACTATGCCTATCAAAGCGAAAAATTTGAGCCTGAAACGCAAAATTATGTGCGCCGCTATATCTGTGCGGAAGATGCCGAGCGTGTTGCGGCTGAACTGATGCTGCAAAATATTTTGGCGCAGCTTGAAACACAAGTTACATACAGCATTTTTTACAGAATGCCCAACCCGCAAGGTGGCGTTTGTAAAAAACAGTTGCGTTTCAGCTATATCAACCGTACCATGAAAAGCATTCTCATGACCCGAGTGGACATTACGGCAGCCGTGGAAGAACAAGAAAAACGCAATACGGAACTTGTGACCGCCGTGACAATGGCAGAACGTGCCAACGCTGCAAAATCAGATTTTCTTTCTCGCATCAGCCATGAGCTGCGCACGCCAATGAACGCCATTATGGGCATGAATCAGCTGGCGCTACAGCGGCTGAATGACCCTGTGTTTACCGGAGAATGCATTGAAAAATCGCAATATTCTTCCCGCTATTTGCTGCAATTGCTCAATGACATTTTGGATATGTCTAAAATCGAAAGCGGCAAAGTGACGCTCAAAAAAGAACTGATTCGCTGCGAACCTTTTTTGGAGGCTGTCAGCACCATCATACAGACACAGGCGGCAGACAAAGGCGTGCGCTATTTTGTAACACAGTCTGTCGATTGCAAATACGGCTATATCGGCGATGATGTGCGGCTACAGCAAATACTTGTCAATATTTTAACAAACGCTGTTAAATTTACACCGATGGGCGGCAGTGTGCATCTTGACATCTCGCCGGTGCGCGCAGACGCAACAATCGCATATATTTGCTTTACCGTCCACGACACGGGCATTGGCATTCGAGAGGAATTTTTGCAGGATATCTTTCAGCCGTTTGCGCAGGAGCACAGCGGCACACGCTCCGATTATGGCGGCAGCGGTCTTGGGCTTGCCATCTCGAAAAATCTTGCCGAACTGATGGGCGGCGACATCTCGGTGGAAAGCACAATCGGGGAGGGGGCAACGTTCCGTGTGCTGATTCCTCTTGGCATTCCGCAGCAAGATGCCGATACGCAGGAAAATGCGGATATAACGCACGAGGAATACGATTTCAGCGGCAGAAATATTTTACTGGTGGAGGATCATCCCATCAATATTATGGTGGCAAAAAAGCTGCTTGAGTTTAAAAATGCGCAGGTAACGGTGGCCGAAAACGGAAAAATCGGTCTGGAACTGTTTGCCGCCGCGCCGCCGCATACATTTGATGCCGTGTTGATGGACATTAGAATGCCCGTGATGGACGGGCTAGAATCCGCCGCGCGCATTCGAACACTCAACAGCGCGTGGGCAAAATCCGTGCCCATCATTGCCATGTCTGCCAACGCGTTTGAGGAGGATGTGGGAAAATCCAAACAGGCCGGCATGGATGCACACCTTGCAAAACCCATTGATGCCGAATTGCTCTACCAAACACTGCGGCAAGTGTTACAGAAATCCCCATCGGCTGCAAAATAAAAATAAAAAGGCGCGATATGTTTTCACTTTGAAAACATATCGCGTTTTTTGTATCGTGAGCCGACGCACCAAAGAAATATTTATACTTTGCAGCAAAGGCAAGCGGTCTTTTCAAGAAATGCGTCCGCGTCAAAATAGGGGTTCGCAAGTTGCTTTTGTACAAGAATACCGTCCATGGTCGTCAATAAAAGCCATGCAAGATATTCGGCGTCGGCGTCGGGCAACCTTTCGTGCAGCTTTGCGGTCAGTGTTTCTTCAAAGTTGTGATACAGTGCAATGTAGCGCTCGCGCACGGCTGTGTGTCCCGACACGGCCGCGCCAATCAGATACAGCCGCAAATTGCCGAGCGCACTGCCTGTGCCGTATTGCAGCACATAGCGAATCAAACGCGGCGCGCGCGTGTCTTTTTCTTTATTTTCAATCCAAACAGTGAACGCATTTGCAAGCGCAGTAATTTCCTGCTCACAGATATCAAGCAGAATATCGTCCTTGTTGCGATAATAATAATAAAGTGTACCCTTGCTGATGCCGGCTTCTTTTGCGATGCCGGCCAGTGTAATTGCTTCAAACGAGGTGGTTTGCAGCAGTGCTGCGGTGCTTTTTAAAATTGTTTGCTTGATATTTGCGTTGCGTGGTGCCGCCATACCATGTGCTCCTCTCAAATGTTGTCCTACATTTAGTATAGAGGCTTTTTGACAAAACGTCAATAAAACCGCTTGAAAATTGTCTTGTTATCCAAACTGTGTATTTCGGGTTGACACGCACTGTCACGCGGTGTTACAATGAAAAAAAGATAAGTCGGTCACAAGACCGACAAGGAGGCTTTTCTCATCATGCAAATGAAACAAAGCTTGCTGCAAAAGCTGCAAAAAAATCTTGCAAAGCAATATGGCACAGCCGTGCAGATGACAGAGGAAAACAGTGTCCTCACGCTGCGCGGGCATCTTGCCGCATGGAGCGATGTAGTGGCGGCAGGGCGGCTGTGCGCAGACAAAAAATCGCGTTGGCATGTGGTGAATGAGATTACTTGTGACGAAAAAGACACGTCGCGCTGTCTGCCGCACAGCACCGACACCACCCTTGACGGCATATCGCCGGAGGTGCTTATCATTGGCGGCGGCGTGGTGGGCTGTGCGATTGCGCGCGAGCTGTCGCGCTGGAAACTCGACATTCTTTTGGTGGAAAAAGAACATGATGTCGCGCTGCATGCGTCCTCGCGCAACGACGGCATGGTGCATCCCGGCATCGACTTACACCCGTGGCAGCTCAAACAAAAATACAATTTGCGCGGCAACGCCATGTATGCACAGATATGCCGTGATTTGCAAGTGCCTTATAGCCAAACAGGACAGCGGATTGGTTTTGATAAAGCGTGGATGCGCCCGATTTTACGCATAGCACCGATTTATTGGCGGCATATGGGTGTGCCGTGCGACTATCTTTCCGGCGCAGCAATGCACGCGGCAGAGCCGTCACTGAATCCCAACATCACCTGTGCGTTGTCTTTTCCGACGGCGGGTATTGTCTGCCCATACGGCTTGACGATTGCGTATGCTGAAAATGCCGTGCAAAACGGTGTACAGCTTTCGCTTGATACGGCGGTGCTTTCCATGACCGTGCGCGACGGCGCGATTATCGCAGTACAAACAAATCGTGGCACATTACACCCGAAAGTTGTCGTCAATGCCGCGGGCGTGTACAGTGATGAAATTGCAAAAATGGCGCAGGATTGCTTTTTTTCAATTCACCCGCGCAGAGGAACGAACGCGATACTCGATAAAAAGGCGGCGTTTCAAGTGCGTACGATTGCCTCAATGCTTGGCACGGTGTCCACAAAGGCAACGCATTCGAAAGGCGGTGGGCTAGTCCGCACGGCAGACGGCAATCTTCTTGTCGGGCCGAATGCCATTGAAACGCAGGAAAAAGAAAATTTTGCCACAGACGCGCAAAGCGTGCACAGCGTGATGGAAAAACAGAAAAAGACAGCACCGCTACTCTTTGAGCGCGACATCATCACCTATTTTACAGGGGTGCGTGCCGCGACATATGAGGAGGATTTTATCATTGAGAAAGGCCGCAAAACGAGCAATCTCGTCCATGCGGCCGGCATTCAATCGCCCGGATTGACCGCCGCGCCGGCCATCGGTGTCGATGTGGCACAAATGGTCGTGGATGTGCTGCGTGCGCAAGGTGTTCGAGCGCAGCCGAATACGGCATTCAATCCTGTGCGCACGGCGATTCCGCGCACGGCAGAATTGCCGGATAATGAACGCGCGGCATGGATTGCAAAAAATCCGGATTTCGGCGTCATTGTCTGCCGCTGTGAAGAAGTGAGTCGTGGCGAAATCATCGCCGCACTGCATCGCACAGTGCCGTGCGACACGGTCGACGGTGTCAAGCGTCGTGTGCGGCCGGGCATGGGACGCTGTCAAGGTGGCTTTTGCGGGCCGGCCGTGACGCAAATCATTGCGCAGGAAATGAAAATTCCGCTGCACGACGTGAAAAAAAGCGGCGACGGCAGCGAGCTTTTGTTCG
>JAVXRV010000086.1:0-8155 GCA_036643515.1 Ruthenibacterium sp. | reverse complement strand
CGCACGTTTGAGGGGCGTGTGATTTTATCATGCGAGTTCAAGTCTCGTCCCTCGCACCACGAAAAAGAACAGTCTTCGGACTGTTCTTTTTTTGTGCGTTTTTGGGGTTGACAGTGCGGAAAGCACATGTTATAATTCTACCTACCGATAGGTAGAATGCGATGGAGGGATTCGATGCAGGACAAAACAACCAAAGACAGAATCGTGGATGCAATGTATGCGCTTGTGGCCGAAAAAGGCTATGACAAAGCATCTATTGGGCAGATTGCACAGGCTATCGGCATACAAAAAGCATCTGTTTACTATTATTTTAAATCAAAAGAGGACATTTTTCTCGGTATGGTGAAAAAACTTTACCAAGAAGATGTTTCCGCCGAAGCTTTTTTCAAAGAGGACATCACGGCCGCGCAATATCAAAGTGCGCTGATTGCGGCAGGGGAAGCATTCATTGACTCCTATTTTGAGCATCAAACACTGCGCAAGGTATACGCTGAAATTGACATTCAAACCTCGCGCATTCCGGCGCTGAAGGAATATGTAAATCTCTCCGGCGAAAAATTTCGTCAACGTCTGGCGCAGACGATGGTGCGTGGCGTTGCGGTGGGCGCGTTTGAAAAAGAATGCGACACAACATTAAATTCTCAATTATTATATATGGTTTTAACAGGCATTGACCAAGCTATTTTATACGATTTGCCCATTGACGTCAAGGCGGTTTGGCGGGCGGCCGTTTCACAATTACCGTACAGAAAGGCAATTTTATCATCATGACAGAAAAACAATTTGGCACGCTTCCCGTGAGGCGTATATTCTTCAGTTTGGCACTGCCCAATATTTTCAGCATGGTTTCCTCGTCCATTTATATGATGTCTGACGGCATTTTTGTCGGGCGCTACATCGGCGAACACGCGCTTGCGGCGGTCAATCTCGTCATGCCCGTGATGATGATTCTGTTTGCGCTGTCAGATATGATTGCCATCGGTTCTTCCGTGAAAGTGTCCACCGCGATGGGGGAAGGGAAGATTGAAAAAGCGAAAAATCTCTTTTCTGCCAGTGTGGGAATGATTATCGGGCTTGGCGTCACGTTTTGTATTTTAGGAATGCTGTTTGCAAAACCGCTCCTTTTTATGATGTTTAAAGACGATGTGCTCGCACAAATGGCATACGATTATCTGCGTGTGTTTCTCATGGGTTTCCCTTTTGTGATGCCGCTGTTTGCGATGGACAATTTTCTGCGCGCCTGTGGCAAGGCCAAGTATGTGATGTGGCTCAACATTAGCATGTCGCTGCTCAACATTGTGCTTGATTGGCTGTTTATTGCAAAATTCGGGTGGGGGATTGAAGCGTCGGCCTTATCGTCGGTGCTCAGTATGTTGTTAGGCTCGTTTTTCTCTTTTGCACCGTTTTTTACGAAAAAGATAACGCTTCACTTTGCAAAACCGAAAATATCACTTTCCGAAATCACCGGCATTGTATACAATGGCGCATCTGAATTTTTCAGCAATATTGCGGGTTCGTTCATCGCCACGGTTGTCAATTTCTTTTTGCTGAACCTCGGCGGCGCAATTGCAGTGGCCAGTTACAGCATTGTAATGTACATTGATACGTTGCTTATCGGCATCTTATACGGTGTGCTTGATTCCGTGCAGCCGGCGGTTAGCTATAATATGGGCGCAAAACAAATCAAGCGCACCTTTTCGTTTTTCAAAATTACAAGTCTTGCCACGGTAGCACTCTCACTCGTGTGTATGACGATGATTTTGCTGTTTCCGCAAGCACTCGCGAGCATTTTCACGCAGGCCGGCAATATGGAAATTATCGAGATGACCACCGGCGCGCTGATGCTTTTTGCGCCGTCCTATCTGTTCACGTGGTTCACCATGGTGGCCAGCGCCTTTTTAACGGCGATGGACAAACCCAAAGAATCCATGATTATCATGTTATTTCGCGCCATTATTTTTCCGCTCATCAGCCTTTTTGCATTAACGTCCGTTATGGGTGTTTACGGTGTGTTTTTCATGTCCACGGTATCAGGCGCGGCAACCTTCGTGGTGGCGCTCGTCATCTGGACAAAAGCGGAGAAAAAATTAAAGCAATGTATGGCTTCGTGACACCTGTGCACTGATTTTTTTAAAAATTACGTGTGTTTCAGTTGACGAAACCGCAAAAATAGTAGATAATATAAATTGTATATCGTATGTAAAAATTTTAAGGGGTGTGCACCGATTGGCTTTTTATAACTGTTTGCTGTTCGACATAGACGGCACGTTGCTCGATTTTCACGCGTCGGAGGAAACTGCCATTCGTGAGGCACTCGCACATTATGAATTTGCGGATGTGGAAGCCGCAGTCATCGCATATCGCAAGATTAACAATGCCCTATGGGCGTCGCTTGAAAAAGGCGAAATTCGGCAAGAAAAGCTCGTCATTCAGCGCTTTGAAAAACTGCTTGCGGAATTTTCCATGCAGGGCGATGCGGTGCAGATGAACGATTATTATCTCACAAAACTGTCTGCGCGCGCGGATACGTTTGACGGTGCGGAAGATGCACTCAAAGATTTGGCCGAAGTGGCAACGCTTGCTGTTGTATCAAATGGCGTGGAGCGTGTGCAGGTCAACCGTTTGGAAACGTCCGGCCTCGGAAAATATTTTGATGACGTGTTCATCTCCAGTAAAGTGGGCGCGGCAAAACCGGTACGCAAAATTTTTGATGTTGCGCTCGGTACGCTCGGCATTGAAAAGCGCGACAAAGTATTGGTGGTTGGCGATTCGCTGAAAGCGGATATCGCCGGCGGCAAAAATGCGGGGCTCGCGACCTGTTGGTGCAATTTCAACGATGCGCCGCTGCCTGATGACGCCGTAAAACCGACGCACATCATCCACGGCTATGAAGAACTGATGCGCATTGTGATGGAAGAAGAGGAGTTGAGCAATGTTGGAAGTCCTGAAAAACGCCATCAAGTATAAATCTGCAAACGGCACAGACACCATTGCCGCGTTTTACTATACCTGTCCGGCCGTGAAACCGCGTTGCATTTTGCAAATTTCACACGGCATGTGCGAGTACATCGGCCGCTATGATGCCTTTGCCGGTTTTATGGCACAAAATGGCTTTGTGGTGTGCGGCAACGATCATCTCGGCCACGGAGACACAAGCCGCGGCGAGGGCGGCATTGACGGCTATTTTGCAAAATCAGACGGGCGCAAGTATGTTTTGCAGGATTTGCACCGTATGAACAGCCTTGTGTGCAAAGATTATCCCGGTCTGCCGCTGATTTTGCTTGGCCACAGTATGGGCAGCTTTTTTGCGCGTCTGTATGCGGCAACTTATCCGGAAACTTTACAGGGGCTGATTCTCAGCGGCACAGGCGGGCCGAATCCGCTCGGCAAAATCGGCGTTTTTCTCACAGGTTTGATTGAAAAAGTCAAAGGCGGACAATACCGCTCAAACTTCATCAACAATATGGCGTTCGGTAGCTATCTCAAACAAATCGAGCACCCGAACACAAAATACGATTGGATTTCGCGTGATTCTACCATCGTAAAAACATACGCGCAAGACCCGAAATGCACCTATATTTTTACCGTGAGCGCGTTTCACGAAATGATGTGCACCTTGCAGGCTGTCAGCACGCAGGAATGGGCAGATAAAGTCAATCCGAAAATGCCGATATTTTTGCTTTCCGGTTCGCAAGATCCGGTAGGAGATTACGGCAAAGGTGTTAAAATTGTGCACGATATGCTGCAAAAAGCAGGCGGGGTGGATGTCAGCATGACGCTGTATGAAAACGGTCGCCACGAAATGCTCAACGAAATCAACCGCGATGAAGTGTATGCCGACGTACTAGCATGGTGCAACGCACACGTTTTGCCGCAAAGATAAAAACGGAAACGGAGAAATGCTACATGGATATTCTTATGAACTTTATCAACTCGATGTTTGGCAGTTTGCTGTCGCTAGAACCGTCACAGGTGATTAAAATGATCGCAATGTGGGCGATTGGCGGCGGGCTGATTTATCTTGCCATCAAAAAAGACATGGAGCCAAGCTTGCTTTTGCCCATGGGCTTTGGCGCGATTCTCGTCAATCTGCCTCTCTCGGGCGCGATTGACCAAATTTATGAGGGCGTTGTGGAAAACGGTGCGCTCAGCGAACTGTTTCGCGCCGGCATTGCCAACGAATTGTTCCCGCTTTTGCTGTTTATCGGCATCGGTGCAATGATTGATTTCGGCCCGCTGCTTACAAACCCGAAATTGCTGCTATTCGGCGCTGCTGCGCAGTTTGGCATCTTCTTTACACTGACGCTCGCGTGTGGCGTCAACGCCATTTGGCCGGGTCTTTTCAGCTTGCAGGACGCGGCCAGTGTTGCCATCATCGGCGCGGCCGACGGCCCAACGGCTATTTTCCTCGCCAACTACTATGGCACAAAATACATTGGCGCAATTCTTGTGGCGGCCTATTCGTATATGGCACTTGTGCCGATTATTCAGCCGCCGGTCATCCGCATGATTACCACCAAAAAAGAGCGCCTCATCCGCATGCCATATGAAGCGAAAGAAGTGAGCCGCACGGTGCGCATTCTGTTCCCGATTGTGGTGACGGTCATCGCCGGTTTGATTGCACCGCGCAGCGTGGCGCTTGTTGGATTTTTGATGTTCGGCAACCTTTTACGCGAATGCGGCGTGCTGAACAGCCTGTCTGAAACAGCGCAAAACGTGCTTGCCAACCTCATCACCATCTTCCTTGGCATCACCGTGGCCACCAAAATGCAGGCGGACGAGTTCCTCACATGGGGCACGTTGCTGATTATGGGGCTTGGCCTGTTCGCGTTTGTATTTGACACCATCGGCGGTGTTTTATTCGCAAAATTCCTCAACCTGTTCACGAAAAAGAAAATCAACCCCATGATTGGCGCGTGCGGTATTTCGGCATTCCCCATGAGCAGCCGTGTCATTCATAAAATGGGCATCAAAGAAGATCCGCAAAACTTTTTGCTTATGCACGCAGCCGGCGTCAATGTCGGCGGTCAAATTGCCAGCGTTATCGCGGGCGGCTTGATTCTCAACCTCATTGCAAGATAGGAGAATAAAAATGGATTTGGTACTTCAATCACTCAGCGTCATGCTGATGGGTATGTGCGGCATTTTTATCGTGATGGGGCTGATTAGCGTTTCCATCGCGGTGCTCAATCGCTTCTTCAAATAAAGCACAGGCCGCCGCCAGAGCTTGGCGGCGGCTTTTTTATGACATTGCAAATGGCACAATAAAACGCAAAAACCGAAAGGAGCGCACATGGAACGCACGATTTTTTTCAAAATCAAAAACGATTTCAACCGCACAAAAATTGTGGCCGGTGCATTTTGCATTTTGTGTTATTTGGCGCTCGTGCGGCTTTCGGGCGGCAGCTTGACAGAGCTTTTTTGGTTTTGCATCTGTGTTGCACTGTATCTCTATTTTCCAGGCAAACTCCTCACGCGCATCAGTGGCCTTTCGCGACAGATAGCGCAATTTGAAACGCCGCTTGCGATTGTGTTCGGCACGGGCTTTTTTGCGGTGCTCTACTGTGTTTGCACGCGGTTGCACTTACCGTTTGTGCTGCGCTTTGTGCCGCCGCTTTTGTCGCTGTGCCAGTTTGTGTTTGCCGGAAAAATGTTGGCGCTGAAGATGCATTTCAAAAAAATGCAGTCAGACGGCAATTTTTTATGCAGATTTCTCCTGTTTGGCATGTTGCTGATGTTGTTCGGTTTTGCGGTGAGTGTCAAAAACGCGCATCCGCTCACAGCGGGCGCCATCAACCTCAATCAAGATTTGTTCTGGAACATCGGCAATGCGCAGTCGTTTCAAATTGCGTTTCCGCCGCAAGACATTCGTTTTTCGATGGTACGGCTTTCGTATCATTATCTGACGGAACTGATTTGGGGCGCATTTGCCGCCGTGAGCGGTATTTCGGCGTACAATATCATTGCGTTTTATGCAGCACCGGCCGTGCTTGCAGCGCTTGTGTGCTGTGTGTATGCGCTTGGTATTCACTTTTATCGCGGCAACGAAAACAAAGCGTTATTATTTACATCTACGCTATTTTTGTGCAATTGCGCCAGCTTGCTTGGTGCGTTTGGCACAGGAGTGAGCATCTTTGGCAACACCAATTTTTTGCACCTCATCACCAATATCAACGCGCAGGGCACGGCGCTGATTTTCATTTCCATTTTCACGGTGCTGTTTTTAGAGATGGCGCGGCAGAAATTTAACGTCAATTTCCGCTATTTGGCTACGTTTTTATGCAGTTTTGTGCTCGTCTGCTTTGCCAAAGGCCCTGCGGCGGCCATTTTAACGTGCAGTTTTTGCATCACAATGCTTGTTGTTCTCTGCTTTCAAAAACCACATTATGGTAAGGCACTGTTCTGTTTTGGCGGCGTATTGGCGATTTTTGCGTTGATTTATACGGTTGTTTTTGCGTCGGGCGCGAACAGCAGCGTCTTTTTCGGCATTCAAACACTGCTCGATACGCCCGCGCACGCGTGGCTGATTCCCTATACCGAAGCGCTGCATTTGGGTGCATTTGGGTTCGTTTTAATGGCAATTGTGCATATTTTTTGCATGCAACCGCTGCAAACACCGCTATTTGTCAGTGGTTTATGGCAGGATGTGAAGCAATTTTGGCGATTGCCGGCCGAGAGGTTGCTCGCGAATGGCGTCATTGCCGGCGGCATGCTCGCGTATTTTCTCTATTGGCATCCCAATTCGAGTCAGATTTATTTTGCGCTGATTGCCATTTTTTACCTCAATTTGCTTGCGGTTGACAGGGCGAATCAAATCAAATCCGGCATCTTTAAAAAAATACTTGCCGTTTGCACTGTGATCGGCTTTACCACCACCATTATTTTTTCCGTCATCATCATCGGCAGCGGCACGCGTCAGCTTGCACGCAATCTCGGCCTTGCGCCGCAAACGAGTGCCGCCAGTTTTACCACGGCGGGCGATGAAGAAGCCATGAATTGGTTGCATGACAATACGCCTGTCACGGCGCAATTTGCCACAAACCGCATTCACAGCATGGTGGATAACAACGACGGCATATCCAATGTCTACTCGGCGCTCAGCGGCCGACAGGCCTATATGGAAGGGTATAGCTATGCCATCACCAATATGGGAGTGGCCGAGGCGATTGTCACTCAAAAGAAAAACAACAATGCGGCGCTGTTTAGTGCGGCAACATCGCCGGAAATCATTCAGACGATTTGCCGCGAAAACGGCATTCAGTATCTTGTTTATTCCGCGCAATATCTGGGGGACACCGCACAGCTTTCGCAGTGTGAACGCGTGTTCGCAAACGACGCAGTACAAATATTCAAGGCTTATTAAAAGGGAAAAAACATGTTATTAACCATTCAAAATATCAAAAAAAGCTTTGCCGCCACGACGATTTTAACGGATATCAGCGCCGTGCTCGACAAGCAGGATCGCGTGGGCGTGATTGGCGAAAACGGCGCGGGCAAAACAACGCTGATTAAGCTGATTATCGGTCAGCTTGCGCCGGATTCCGGCACCATCACTTTTGCGCGCGGCACAACGCTCGGCTATCTCGAACAAAACAGCCTGCTCAACGCACAACTCACGGTCTATGGCGAAATGGAAAATGCGTTTGCGCCGGTGCTTGCGGCGATGGATGAGATGAAAGCGATTGAAGAAACACTCGCCAAAACGCCGGAAAATGCATCTTTGTTGGAGCAACATGCGAAGCTTACCAGTATTGTCGATGCCGCTGACGGCTACCACATGGACACGCAGATTAAAAAAATCTTGAACGGTATGGCGTTTCCGGCGGCAACGTATGTTAAAAGTGTCAGTGTGCTGTCGGGCGGCGAGCACACGCGGCTGTGTCTTGCAAAACTGCTCTTGCAAAAGCCGGACATTTTGATTTTGGACGAGCCGACAAACCATCTTGATTTCGACACAATGGAATGGCTCGAAGCCTATTTGAAAATGTATGCGGGCGCGATTTTAGTCGTCAGTCATGACCGATATTTTCTCGATATGGTTGTAGACAAGATATGGGAGTTAAAAGACGGTAAAATTACGGAATATTGGGGTGGTTACTCGGATTACTTGCGTCAAAAAGAAGAAGAGCGACAACACCAAGCCGTAGAATATGAG